>VGZY01000049.1 GCA_016872355.1 SAR202 cluster bacterium
TCCAGCACGCCCCTCTCCACGCCCAAGGATCGAAAGCCGGGTCCAGATCACCCTTGGAGATCGAGACTGATTCAACCAAAACCAGTCGTACTGACAAAATCACTGAGCAGTAAGACTGACAAAGTCACTGAGCATTGACATCCCAAGGGCCCCATCTGCACCGCCGCCAGCGTTCACACGGCGTTATCGATTCCGAACCTGCTGAACGTCGAGCACGTCTGGCCGCACGCGCTTTTCGACGACGTGCAGGTGAAGCCGATGAAGCGGGAGGGAAGCCGCTACGGGCGACCGACAGGCCCTGGACTTGGCGTGGACTTGCGAGAGGACGTCATCTTCGCCAACCCGCCGAAGTACAGGCCGGTGTACCAGTCGTTCACAAAGGACGGCACCCCGACCCAGACGTAGTTCACCGGGAAGGACCAGCATCATGACCACCAGCAACCCAGAGTGGCGCTCCCCGGCGTTGGGACCCAGCGCACCGGCAGTCCGGGATATCCGCTCACGGCTACAGCTCTTCTTCGATGAATGGCTCATCGAAGGAATGACCGGCGCCCGGCTCAAGCTGCATAACCCCCCAGCCGCGCGAGGTTGTCCTGGATCTCAACAAGCCGTGGGAAGGCCCCGCGAGCGGTGTGGCCATCGATGTAATGAAGGTCGGCGACAAGTACCGCATGTGGTACGTGGGCTTCAGGGAGGCGCGCAGGGCCGGTGGCGAACGCGGGGAGGAGCGGGGGCACCGCGACACGTGCTACGCGGAGAGCGCGGATGGCGTCCGCTGGGAGCGCCCGGAGCTGGGCATCGTCGAAGCAGACGGCAGCAAGGCTAACAACCTGGTCATGGAGGCCGACACCGGCTGGAACCTCTGCCCGTTCATCGACGGCCACCCCGACCCACTGTACCCCGAGCGCTACAAGGCCGTCTCCCGCGTCCGCTCCACGATCACGGTCGACGACCGTCCGGTCCTGAGGGGCTTCCTCTCGGACGACGGCCTCAACTGGAGGATGCTCGACAAGGACCCGATCATCGTCGCCACTCCGGGCTACAACCCCAAACTGGACTCGCCTATAAGCTCGTTCTGGGATGCGGTAAGGGGCCACTACGTAGCTTATTACCGCGGAATGGCGCCGCCCGGAATCCGGGCCATCCGCCGCAGTATCTCTACAGATTTCCGCAACTGGAGCACGCCGGAGTACGTTGACCTTGGCGATTCGCCCCTGGAGGAGCTCTACATGA
This sequence comes from SAR202 cluster bacterium, assembly GCA_016872355.1. Lineage (NCBI taxonomy): Bacteria > Bacillati > Chloroflexota > Dehalococcoidia > SAR202 cluster bacterium. The sequence continues at coordinate 1,234 of VGZY01000049.1, forward strand.
GCGCCTGCACCCCCTATTTCCGCGCCCCTGACATTTACCTCTCATTCCCCAACCGCTTCGTCCGTGAGCGGACGGTAATGACGGGCGCGGTGCGGGCCGGGATAGCGGAGACATGCTTCATGGCGAGCCGCGACGGAGTGCACTTCAGCCGCCACTTTATGGAAGCCTTCATCAGGCCAGGCATGGACCAGAGAAACTGGCACAAGCACGCCATGATGGTGGGCACCGGCGTCCACGAGACGTCCCCGGGCGAGCTCTCGATCTACTACGTCGAGAACCACGGCCACCCCACGTGCCGCATCCGGCGCGGCGCCTTGCGCACGGACGGCTTCACATCGGTTTCTACAGGCTACTCGGGCGGCGAGATGGTCACCAGGCCGTTCACGTTCGAAGGGGACCATCTTGTCATCAACTTCTCCACCTCCGTCGTCGGCGCGGTGCGCGTTGAACTCCAGGACAGGGAGGGCCGGCCGCTGGAAGGGTTTGCGATGGACGACTGTGAGGAGATTTTCGGCGACCAGATAGGGCGCGTTGTGAGGTGGAAGGGCGGCGACAACGTCGGCGCATTCGAGAACCAGCCCGTTAAGCTGCGCTTTGCGATGACGAAGGAAGCCGACCTGTACTCGATCAAGTTCCGCAAGGCTGCGCGATAGGCACAGCTCGCGCCAGCCAAGAAGATACCCGAAGGGAGCCCACATGGAAACGAACCCTGTTGCATGGCAGTTCCTGGCCTCGGAGGCGAGGCCGCCGGTAGTCCGCGACATCCGGTCCGACCTGCAGCTCTTTTTCGACGAATGGCTGATCGACGGCATGGCAGGCGCGCGGCTGAAGCTGCACCCACCGATCGAGCGCGAAGTCGTGATGGAGTACAACAAGCCCTGGGAGGGCGAGACCAGCGGCGTGGGCGTCACCGTCTTCAAGGACGGCCCAAAATACCGGATGTGGTACGCCAGCGGCAACGACCACACGGACGATGACGGCAAGAAGGGCAAGGGCAAGAAGCCGAAGCTCCGCGTCCGATGGTCCGGCTACGCGGAGAGCACGGACGCCGTCCACTGGGAGCGCCCCGAGCTTGGCCTCATCGAGTTTGAGGGCTCAAAGGCGAACAACCTGATGATGAACGCCGACATGGGGTGGAACCTTTCGCCGTTCATCGACGGGCACCCGGAACCACGATACCCGGGCAATTACAAGGCGCTCGTGCGCCTCTCCAGGGACGAGCGGTACGACATGAAGGCCCTGTTGCGCGGCTACACGTCCGACGACGGCGTACACTGGTCCATGATCGACAAAGACCCGCTCATAGAAGCGCCGCCGGGCTACATGCCCCGCTTCGACTCGCCCATGAGCGTCTTCTGGGACAGCCGGCGCGCAATGTACGTGGCGTATATGCGCGGCGTGGTGCCGCCGGGCAAGACGCGCACCATCCGGCGGAGCGTCTCCACCGACTTTCGCAACTGGTCGGTGCCGGAGGAGATAGACCTGGGCGATTCCCCTACCGAAGAGCTCTATATGAGCGCGGCCACGCCGTACTTCCGCGCGCCGGGCGTTTACGTTTCCTTCCCCAAGCGATACGCCGCCAAGCGCACGCCCCAGCCCGGCGCGCAGTCCAAGGGGGTTTCCGAGACCTGCTTCATGGCCAGCCGGGACGGCGTGTCGTTCAGGAGGTACTTCATGGAGGCGATCATCAAGCCCGGCCCGGATATCATGAACTGGTACAAGCACAACACCATGGTCGCAACGGGCATCCTGGAGACGGGTCCGGCCGAGATATCGCTCTACGCCGTCGAATACCACGGCTCGCCTGCCGTCCGGCTGCGCCGATACACCGCCAGGACTGACGGCTTCACCTCCGCCGGCACAGGCTACGGCGGTGGCGAGATGATGACAAAGCCGTTCACTTTCGAAGGCGATACACTCGTAATCAACTACTCCACTTCCGTCGTCGGTTCCATGCGCGCCGAGCTTCAGGACCGCGAGGGGAGGGCAGTGGAAGGCTTCAAGCTTGAGGACTGCGAGGAGATCTACGGCGATGAGATTGAGCGCGTGGTCAAATGGAAGGGCGGCACCCTGTCCGATTTCCAGCACCAGCCGGTACGGCTCCGCTTTGCCATGAGTAAGGAGACCGATCTGTATTCCATCCGGTTCCGCAACGCTACGTGACGGTGTAGAATCGTCCGCGATTGACCTGGGCGGCATATCCCGGCAGGCATTGGAGCATCCATGAAAATCACAGCCATCAAGCCGTATGTCATGTGGGGAGAGACCTCTCGGCCGGCCAAAGCCAGCGCCGCGCCCGGCGGCCGTAACTGGATGTTCGTGAAGGTCGAGACGGATGCCGGCATCTACGGATGGGGGGAAGGCTCTCTCGTTAACGAGGAGCCTACCATCGCCCAGTGCGTTGAGCAGCTCGCGCCCCAGATCATGGGGGATGACGCCCACAACATCGAGCGCATCTGGCAGAAGCTGTGGCTGCACAACCGGTACCGTGGCGGCGTCATCATCATGTCCGCAATCAGCGCCATCGATCAGGCGCTGTGGGACATCAAGGGCAAGGCGCTCGGAGTCCCTGTGTACCAGCTCCTGGGCGGCGCAGTAAGAGACAGGATTCGCGTGTACTCTCACGCATCTTCCCCTGAAGAGGCCAAAAAGCGGGTACAAGAGGGCTTCAACGCCATCAAGGCCGGCACCTGGCACAAGGACATGGACAGGGGGATTGTGGAGAGCGTCCTGCCGGGGTGGCTGGCGGACCACGTAACGGGCCTCAGGGAAGCCGTTGGGCCGGACGTGGATATCATGCTGGACAATCATGGCCGCTCGCGTCCTGCGCTGGCCATCAAGCAGGTGCGGGCGATCGACCACCTGAATGTGCTCTTTTTTGAGGAGCCCACGCCTCCGGAGAACCAGGACGCGCTGAAGCTCATCCGCCAGGCGGGGCTCCAGACAGAGATAGCAACCGGCGAGCGCCTGCTCACGCGGTGGGGCTACCGGGAGGTCATCGAGCAGCAGCTAGTGGATATCGTGCAGCCGGACATCTGCCACTGCGGCGGCATATCCGAGATGCGCCGCATCGCCGCGATGGCGGAGGTCTACCACATCAACATGGCGTTCCATAACCCCAAGGGGCCGGTCGCCACGGCCGCCAGCATCCACATCTCCGCAGCGATCCCGAACTTCTTGATCCTTGAGCACAGCAAGCCGAACTCGGTCTTCGAGGAGCTGCAGGTGGCGCCGATCAAGATGGAGGGCGGCTACTACGGGCTGCCCACCGCGCCCGGGCTGGGCGTGGACCTGCGGGAGGACGTGATTGCGTCGCGGCCGTACCAGTACCGCCACGTCATCTACTCCTACATGGCGGACGGCACGCCCGCGCAACCATAGGAGGGCGGTCATGGCCAGGCTCATCTGAAGCAAAGAGGCCCGCCCCGGCAGATCGGGGCGGGCCTCTTTGCGCCTGACTTTCGTCGTGCCTAATACTCCTGGTCTTCCGGCTCCGCTTCCTCGTTGTTCGCGTTGATTATGCGGTGGATGACCGGGCTGAAGGCCTCGTCGTCGCCGGGCTCGGTGTCGTCGTTGGACCAGTCCTTTACGTCCAGGTTCTCCGGCTCGTCCGCGTCGTCATCCTGCTCCGCCATCTCATATCCGAGAATAGCGCCCGGAACGTAAACGCGCAAATCGCCGGCGCCGCCCTTGCCGGGGAACGAGACAATGTTCGCCTGCGAGGGGTGCTTGTAGGTCTCGCGGATGATAATGTGCGCCTCGTGCTCGCCGGCGCTGGTGATCGTCGCCTCGTATTTGTTGCCTCCCTTGGTGAGGCGCAACAGGCGCGAGGCGATTTTGGGTTCCACCTGGCCCACGTACTCCCCGCCCGTGACCTCCGCCATGATGCGGCTCCCTTCGACCTTCAAGTTGATCGGGTCTCCAGGGGATAGCTTCAGGAGGGACTTGCCGTTCGCCAGGTTCATTAGCGCGGTCACACCCGACTTGCCACTCTCCTCAATGAAGATGTCCGGCGCCTTCTTGCCGGTCGTGACCGGGCGGGCCACCTCGTCGCCAAGCTGGTTCAGCCGGTCGAGGTTCTTTTTGGCGATGGCGTTGTGAGGGGAGAGCTCCAGGCCCTTGTTGAATGCATCCTTGGCGTCTTTGATGCGCCCCAGCTCCGTGTATGCCTTGCCCATGCGATTGAGCGCCTCGCTATCGTCCGGGAAATCTGCAAGGATTGCCTGGTTCTCCGCCGCGGCGTCCGCCCAGCGGCCCTGCATTGCAAATGCGACCGCTTTCTTGCAGCGATCTTTTCTGAGTTTAGCCTTGAGCTCGGCTTGTTGCGATGTCATTAGAGACCCCGTAGGTGCTCCCTCTCCGGTATTTCCAGTTCTAACGTACCACACAACGTAAAGTAGTGGCCGCCGGTTGGGAGCGGGATGAATTTGCCCTTCTTACCGCTTGCGAGAGAGGCGAAGGGGTAGGAGCCGCCAGAAGGCCTCGACGATGATGCCCGTAGACATCTTCGACTTGCCCTTGTAACGGTTGGCAAAGATGATAGGGTATTCGACCACCTCGTAGCCCAGCCGCTGGCACGCGTGGGCCACTTCGGCCTGGAACCCGAAGCCCTTGCACCGGAGCTGTCCCAGGTCGAAAGACCTCAGAACGCCAGCCCGGAAAGCCTTGAATCCAGCTGTGGTGTCCTTGACCTTGAGGCCGGCAATAGCGCGAATGCCCACGTTGCCGCCCCCGCTCAGAATCTTCCGCGAAAGGCCCCAGTCCTCCTCGACGCCGCCACCCCTCGCGTAGCGGGAGCCAACCACAACGTCGGCCTCCTCAAGCGACGCGAGGAATTTCGGCAGGTACTCCGGCTTGTGGGAGAGGTCTGCGTCCATCTGTATGACGAAGTCCGCCCCTTCATCGAGCGCCTTGCGAAAGCCGGCTACGTATGCGGAGCCGAGCCCCATCTTGCGCCCGCGCTGTACCACTTCTATACGGCCGCCGTACTTCTCGGATAGCTCCCATGCCACCTGTTCCGTGCCGTCCGGGGAGCCGTCGTCGACGAAGATGATGCGAAGGTTGGGAATATTCTGCGCGAAGAGCCGTTCCGTGAGCACCGGCAGATTTTCGGACTCGTTGTACGTTGGAATTACAACCGCAGTCAAATGGTCGAGCGTGGCTGTCCTGCCGCTGTGCGACGGAGCGGCCGCAACGGCGGAGGCCCTGCCGATTCTGGCGGTTCTAGCGGGCAATGCTTCGGGTTTGATCAATTGGTTTCAGGCCTTCAGTACTTGCGTTTCTTCCGGATGTCACGGACGCGCAGTGAGAGCGTGTCCTTTAGCATCGCGAAAGAGTCGATGAATGGTCGTACCTTGCTTGCTTTCTGGTGATACCAGTCGATCGGCATATCCAGTATCCGCAGCCGCTTTCTGACAGCGATGTGAAGGATCTCAACGTCGAAGCTGAATCCCTTGAACTGCTGCTGCCGGAAGAGGTCCTCCGCCACTTCGCCCCTGAAACACTTGAATCCGCACTGCGTGTCCTGGAAGCTGCCGACCGCGAGTGCCCGGATGGTCCAGTTAAAGACCCTTCCCATCACATGGCGCCCTGCGGGCTCGTCGAATCTCCGCGCTCCCGGCGCCTGCCGCGAGCCGATAACGATGTCGTAGCCCGCCCTCATTTTCTCGATGAACCCGCCGAGCTGGTAGATAGGCATCGCCAGGTCGGCATCGCACATAAATCTCAGGTGCCCGCATGCTGTGAGCATCCCGTTCTTAACGGCCCAGCCCTTGCCGGCGTGCGGCAGCGCCAGGTGCTTGATTCTCGAGTCCTTCGCCGCCCACTCCTTCACAATGGCGGGCGTCCTGTCCCTGCTGCCGTCGTCCGCGACGATTATCTCCCAGGTGTAGGACTGCCCGCTGAAGTAGGCGAGCAGCTTTTCCAGCGTCACCCCGATTCGGGGCTCTTCGTCGTACGCCGGGATCACCACGGACAGGTATGGCGAGTCCACATTATTTAACATAGGTGGCGGCACGCTGGCAACTGTGTTTTATGCACGAATACAAGAAAAGGGCCAAACAAGGCTAATGGGTCCGTTGTTTGGCCGCCGATCCTGAGACCATCGTAGCACGGATTATGCACAGTCTATGCCCGGTGGACTCTCCTATTCGGACCGGTCGAGCTCAAATACGGTATGGAGTATGCGGGCCGCGTCTCCGAGCCGCGCCTCTTCGATTACGCAGGTGATGCGGATCTCCGAGGTTGAGATCATGAAGATGTTGATATTGGCGTCCGCGAGCGAGCGGAACATCTTGCTGGCGTAACCCGGCGTGTCCTGCATGCCTGTGCCGACAATGCTCACCTTGGCCAGGTTGGTGGTGCTTACAACGCCGCCCGCGCCGAGCTTCTCCGCGAGGGGCTTGATGACGTCCAGAGCCCGGTCCAGATCGGTCTTCTTCACAGTGAAGGTTACGTCCGTCTTCCCCTGCACGCCGGCGTTCTGGACGATGACGTCCACGCTGATGTCTGCGGAGGCCAGGGGCTCGAAGATATTCGCGGCGATGCCCGGCCTGTCCTGCACCTCCTGGACCGTGATCTTGGCCACGTTCTTGTCGGTGGGAATGCCTCGGACGCGGTTTCGGATCTCTCCAACCTTCATATCCTTGTTAGCTCCGTGGTGTATTAACGTCCCCGGCTTGTCGACGAAGCTGGAGGCGACGATTATCGGTACGTTGTAGACCATGCCCAACTCGATGGAGCGCGGGTTCATCTTCGCGCCGTAGCTGGCCATCTCGAGCATCTCTTCGAAGCCCACCTCGTCCAGCTTGCGGGCCTTCGGCACCAGCCTGGGGTCGGCCGTGTAGATGCCCTCAACGTCTGTGTAAACCTCGCAGCGGTCCGCCTTCAGGCCGGCGGCGATGGCTACTGCGGTGGTGTCGGAGGCGCCGCGGCCGAGCGTCGTGACTTCGTGGTCCGGTGTAATTCCCTGGAACCCGGCCACTATAACGATCTTGCCTGCAGCCAGCTCAGTAAGGATGCGCTGCGGCTCCACCACTGCGATCTTGGCCTTGCCGTACGTGGTATCCGTCCGGATGCCCGCCTGTGCGCCGCTGAGGCTGATGGCCTTGTGGCTCAGCTCCTGGAGAGCCATTGTGACCAGCGCGCAGCTCACCAGCTCGCCGGTGGAGAGGAGCATGTCCATCTCACGCAGGTTGGGGCGCTTCGTAATCTTGCCCGCCAGGTCGATGAGCTCGTCGGTAGTATCGCCCATGGCTGAGATCGTGGAAACGACCAGGTTGCCCTGGTCCTTTGTACGCCCGATGCGCCTTGCAACGTTCAGTATCTTTTCAGCGTTGGCGACAGAGCTGCCGCCGTATTTCTGTACTATGAGGGCCACTGTAGATATCCCTGTGCAGTCGTTTTTGCTAACTCGCCTGAGCTACGTGCGCGCCTTTGTCCGTGGGCTTCGTTATCTTCACATCACCCCCGACGCCGGCCTTGGATGCGGCCTCGGCCATCTCGTACCCGATGGTCATCTCCCGGCTCTTTGTCAGCGCCAGGATGCTGGACCCCGCGCCGGACAAAAAGACACCGAGAGCGCCCGCTTCCAGCGCGGCCCTGAGAATGACCTTCATTGGATAGAAGATCGCCTGTCGAGCGGGCTGGTGAAGGGCGTCCTGGGTAGCGACGGCCAGGTGAGTGAGGTCGCCGGTTGCAAGGGCGTTTACCAGCAGTGCAACGCGCCCAATATTGTATACAGCATCTTGCCTTGAAACGGAAGGGGGCAACACCGCGCGGGCCTGTTTGGTCGGCATAGGCACGTCCGGAATGAAAAGCACGGCGCCCAGGTCTTCCGGCACGGGCACCCTGGCCGTGACCAGGTGGCCCGCTTCCTGTACGACGATCCGGCAGCCTCCGAGTATGGCGGCGGTCGAGTTGTCAGGGTGGCCTTCGATCCTCGCTGTGAAGTCCAGGAGCGCCTGCTGATCGAACGGCCGCCCTGCGATCTCGTTCGCCGCGATTATGCCGGCGATCGACGCGGCGGAGCTGCTACCCATGCCCCGGCCGAGGGGTATCTTGTTATCGCAGATGAAGCGCGCCTGCGGCGCGGGCCTGCCGATCTCCTCGAACACCTTCAGGTAGCTCTGGTAGAGCAGGTTGGATGAGTCCGTCGGGATCTCCCCCGCGCCGTGTCCGGTGATCTCAAAGCCGGAGCCGCCGACCTCCACCCGGAGCGTATTCCAGATATCAAGCGCCACCCCCAGGCAGTCGAAGCCGGGGCCCATGTTGGCCGATGTGGCAGGCACCTTGATCGTAAGCCTATGTACCATTGCGCGCGGTCCTCTATGTGGGGTCGGAAAAGCCAGGCAGTATGATAACACGGGCATTGTCGATGGCGGCTGAAGACCCCCTGGAACATCTGGTAGGCGGCGGTACGCGTAGGTCTTCGTAGACAGTGGTTTGTAAGGCAGAACGCGCCGCGTGTTGCTAAACTCTAGAATGAGCAATCGGCGGTTTGGACGCATGCCGGTTCAAAATTACAGGAGCAACCTTGCAGGAGACTAGGATCGCACAAACCCAGCCCGCGCAGAGGCTGCGGGAAAAGACCCTGGAGTCGCTGGACTTCCCGGAGATACGCCGCGCCCTGGCCGGGAACGCCATGTTCCCGCCGGCGCGCGAGCTTGCCCTGGCCCTGGCGCCTTCCTACGACGAGTGGCGGGTAGAGGAGCTCCAGCACGAGACCTCGGAGGCCCTTCGGTTCATCACCGAGTCCGGGGACATTGACCTGCACGCGACCGGCGACGCCACAGAGGCGATCGAGCGCGCGGGGCTGGGAGGCGGACTGACCGGCGTTGAATTGCTGGAGGTGTCGGCGTCTCTGGAAGTGCAGAAACGTGCGCGCGCGGGCGTCCTGAAGGCGAAGGACCGCGCGCCGATACTCGCCGACCTGGCCGAAAGCATCCCGCAGCTCAACGAGCTGCAACGGCGCATCGCCCAGTGCATCGGCTCGCGCGGCGATGTCATGGACAGCGCCACGCCCAGCCTCGGCATCCTTCGCAGGCAGTCTCGGGAGGCGTACCAGCGGGTCGTCGAGGGCCTGCAAAAGGTAATGCACTCGGGGACCGGCAAAGAGGCCCTGCAGGACAACGTTATCTCCATGCGCGGCGACAGGCTCGTCGTGCAGGTCAAGACCGAGTTCCGGCGCAAGGTGCCCGGCATCGTTCATGACGCCTCGAACACTGGCGCCACCCTGTACATTGAGCCCTTTGCCACGGTGGAACTCTGCAACGACTGGCTAGAGCTAGTGCTGGAGGAGGAGAGGGAGACGCAGCGGGTGCTCATGGAGCTATCCGGACTCGTGGGCGCGGTCTCCGAAGAGATTAAGGAAGGCGTCGCGCTGACCGCGCAGATAGACTTCATCCTGGCGCGCGCGAGGTACAGCGCAAGGCTCAGGGGTGTCACCGCGCAGCTAGCCGGCAGGACGGAAAGCGGCGCGGCGGGCATACGGCTCCTCAACGCCAGGCACCCGCTGCTGGGTTCGCGTGCTGTGCCGGTCACAATGCAGATGGCGCCTGAGCTTGCAGTGCTGGCAATCACCGGCCCCAACACCGGCGGCAAGACCGTCTCGATGAAGACGGTTGGCCTTCTGGCGCTCATGAACCAGTCCGGCCTGCAGATTTCCGCCTCGGAAGGTAGCTACCTGCCCGTATTCGACGGCGTTTTCGCGGACGTGGGCGACCAGCAGAGCATACAGGGCTCTGTCTCCACATTCAGCTCGCATATGCTCAATGTGACGAACATCCTGGAAAATGCGACATCGAAGTCGCTGGTGCTGCTGGACGAGCTTGGAACGAGCACCGACCCCGAGGAGGGCTCCGCCCTGGCGAAGGCCATCCTCAGCTACCTGGCGCGCAACGGCATCAAGACGATTGTGACGACGCACCACCGCTCGGTCGCCACCCATGTGGAAGGCTCTCCGGCGATGCTGAACGCCAGCGTGGATCTGGACCCGAAGACGCTCAGGCCCACGTACAGGCTCACGCTGGGCGTTCCGGGACGCAGCTATGCAATGTCCATCGCCGCGCAGCTCGGCCTGCCGCCGGAGATCATGGCCGAAGCCCGGTCGCTGCTGGAGCCGCAGCACATCCAGGTCGAGGACTGGCTGAACGAGCTCCAGTTGCAGCGCGACCAGCTCAAAACGAAGCTGGAGGAGGCAGAGAAGTCGCGCATCAAGGCAGAGGCGCTGCAGCGCGACCTGGATGCGAAGCTGGCTGACCTGGAGTCTCGAGAAGAGGACATCCTGCACACGATGCGGTCCGAGCTCTCGCAGCAGTTTGAGGAGGCGCGCCAGAGGCTGCGCAAGGCGGAGTCGGCCCTCTCCTGGGCGTCGGCCGCCGGGGAGCCCGTGCCTGCGGAGGAGATAAAGCGCGCCCGCGCTGAGCTGCTGGCTGCCCGGCAGAAGGCCGAAGAGTTTCAAAGGCGCCCTTCACCGCTGCGGCGCGCCGAGCTGAGGCCCATAGCGGTCGGCGATACCGTGACGGTGAAGGGGATAGGCGTGCAGGGCAAGGTGGTGTCCATAGGAGAGCAGGGAGGGCCGGTTGAGGTGGCAGTGGGCGACGTGCGCTTCTCGCTGGACCGCGACCGTGTGCTGCACCCGGACGCCCCCGTCCGTGACGAGCCGAAGTCCGAGGTGAGCTACGACATGGGGCCGATGGTCCCTGCGGTGGAGCTACAGGTACGGGGCATGCGCGTGGAAGAGGCCCTGATCAAGGTGGAGGAGTTCATCGACCGTGCAGTCCGCGACGGCGTTACCCAGATTCGCATCGTCCACGGCAAGGGCACCGGCGCGCTGCGTAATGCAATCCGCGACCTGCTAAAAGGCCACCGCCTCGTGCGCTCCTTCGCCCCTGAGGCGCAGGAAAGGGGAGGGGACGGAGCGACGGTTGTCGAATTGTGAATTGAGAATAGTGAATAGTGAATTATCGGACCGGAGCCATCCGGCTGTTCAATTCACAATTCACTATTCTCAATTCACAATTCATCGCGCGTGCTGCTGCCAGTAGTGGTGGGTCTTGGCCAGGACGGTGATAACGCTCTTTACCTCGTCCTTGAGCTTGAAGGACGGGCTGGCGGGCAGGAGGAGGACCTCACCATCCATGCGCGCCTCGACGTTCTCCAGGATGATCGAGGCGCATAGCCAGGCGGCCATTTTTGGCGAGTCGCAGGTCACGGCGATCCAGCCTTCGCCCGCCGGCTCGGCGTAGAGGCCGGACGTTTCCCATATGCCGCGCCGTATCTCGGAAATGGCGTCCACCTGCGTGTCGGGCGTGGCGACGGCGCCGTTGGCTGCCGTTAGGGCGCTGTTTTCCCCACGGTGCGGCGGGCCGCCGTAGAGGGCAAGCTCACAGAAGCCCTGCCACATGTTGGCCCAGTCCGGCTTGCCGTCCGGCCGCCACAGGAACTCCGCGGAGCTCATCGGCGCCGCCGAGACCTTCGGCGCGGGGACAAACAGGACACTCTCGAACTTCGTGGCGTCCACGTCGGACTCCCGGAGGACGGCGTTCAGCTTCCGCCCACGCGCCGCCACTACGCGCACGTCTTCGCCGACCGCGTTCGCGAGCTGCTGGAAGGCCTCGTAGAGCTTCAGCGTTTCTTCTTCCGATTGAGGGCTTTCCTGGGCTAGCAAAAGGTCGATCATTTCGTCCTGCGTGGCTTTATGGTCTGGCTTGCCGCGTCCTGCCGCAGCCGATAGCATTATATGGCAGCGGTCCGATTTCCCGGAAGGAGCCCGTCAGATGCCCCGGTACGCGTTCAGGTGCACACACTGCGGCGTGGAGTTTGAGGTGGCGAGGCCGATGAGCCGCGCGGGCGAGGGCGCCGAATGCCCAGCGGACGGCGCGCAGGCAGAGCGGGTCTTCTATATGCCGAACACGAACTCCGCACGCACAAACATGTCCGCGCCGCCCTCGCCAGCCTCCGGCGCCCCGGTACGGCCAAGCGGAGGCCACAGCCACGGTCACGGCCACAGTCACGGACCGGGGTCGCACACGCACTGAGGGGCCGTATCGTTGCGCCGGTGCGCGGTTTGCACTATCAATAAGTGGTAATGGCGTCGCCGCAATGGCGCGCCCGGAGACTATATAGTGAATAGACGGCACGCCATCGCCGTTAATCTGGCCGCAGTCGTAGCCATTTTGACGGCCTGCGACGGCGGCGGGCCGGCTTCACAGGTCCAGGCGACCTCCACATCGACCTCGGTCAGTTCCCTGCCTTCACACACGCCGACGCCTCCGGGAGGAGGGCCGAGCCCCACCTCCATTGCCTCTGCTCCCGCAGCGACGGCGACGCCACGCCCCTCTGGTGCGGTCGGTACGGCCACCGCCACGCGCGCGCTGGCGCCCGCGGCATCGCCCACCGAGGAATCGGCGCCGGCGCCTCAGGCAAGCGCAACACCGGCGTCCACGCCGACCGCATCGCCCACTGCGACAGCCACGGCCTCGCCTGTGCCTGCATCATCGGACGCGCGCATTGTGACGATCGGCCAGGTGACGTTCGGCGCGGAGTACGCCACCACTATTGCAGTGAGGTCGCTTGGGCTGTCCCACCGCGAGAGCCTGCCCGCAAAGACCGGCATGCTCTTCATCTTCGAGGACCGGCACACAACTTCATTCTGGATGAAGGACATGAAGTTCTCGCTGGACTTCGTATGGATATCGCAGGACTGCAGGGTAGTGGACATCACACGGAACGTGCCGCACCCTGCTCCAAACCAGACGGACCTGCCCCTTTATGCCTCGGCTGTCCCGGCCGCCTACAACTTCGAGATCAACGCCGGCGAGGCGGACAAATACGGTCTCCGGCTGGGCGATGTAGTGGTCTTGAAGGGCGTGCCGGACGGCGTGGGGCCTACCTGCTGAAGGGCAGTAGATTTCGCCGAAGAGTCAGTATAAGATATGAGTAATGTTTGATTCAGGAGGTTGCCAGGCAGGCGCAGGTCGATCCACTCTTGAACTCCTCACCAACTTCTCCACAAATGTGGCCTTCGAGCCATTCGAGCGGCTGTGTGTTTAGCTTGACAACTCCGTGAGCCTATGATAACGTTACGCGGTTAAATATGCCTTCAACCACGTCACTTTGCTTTTCCACAAACGCCTCTAACGCCATTTCTTCCTCCATGCCGCCCCTCAGCGGCTCTTTTTGCTTCTCTCTATAGCCTTATTTTCGAGGAGTGAGATAGCTCATGACCCTTTCCATTTCGCGAGTGGACAAAGGTGTTGGCACCTGGCAGCGTTCGTACGCAAAGATCCCTATCGTTCTAGACGTTCCCAACCTGATCCAGGTACAGATCGACTCCTTCGACTGGTTCAAGGCTGACGGCCTCAAGGAGCTCCTTGCGGAGATCTCTCCCATCGAGGACTTCCCGGGCGGCCGCTTTGAGCTGAGCTTCCTCGATCACAGGTTCGGCAAGCCCAAGTACACCGAAGACGAGTGCCGCGAGCGGGAGGCGACGTACTCCGCGCCGCTGCACGTCACCGTCGAGCTGCACACCAAGGCCCCGGGCCCAGGTGAAGGCGAGCGCAAGATACAGGACCTCTTCATCGGCGATGTGCCGATGATGACGACCACCGGCACGTTCATCATCAACGGCGCCGAGCGCGTCGTCGTGTCGCAGCTCGTCAGGTCCCCCGGCGTCTACTACACGACTGAGCAGGACCCCAGTACCGGCCGCGAGCTCGCCAGCGCCAAGCTGATACCTTACCGCGGCGCGTGGATGGAGTTCGAGACCAGCAACCGCGACGTCATTTCCGTGAAGGTGGACCGCAAGCGCAAGAGCCCGGTCAGCATGCTTGTGCGTGCGATGGGCTACGCCACAGACGAAGAGATAACGGAGCTTTTCGAGGACGTGGACACGGGCTCTGAGCACCGCTTCATTCAAACGACGATAGACAAGGATATGTCCGTCTCCAGCAAGGACGAAGCCCTTCTGGAGTTCTATCGCCGCCTGCGCCCCGGCGAGCCTCCCAGCCTGGACAACGCCCGCTCCCTGCTGGACAACCTGTTCTTCAACCCGCGTCGATACGACCTCGGCAAGGTGGGCCGCCACAAGCTGAACGGCAAGCACGGCCCGCTCTCGGACAACCCCGAGAAAAACGAGATCAAGACGCTCTCGCCGCAGGACATGATCAACGTCCTCAGGACGATGATCAGGATAAACAACGGCCAGAGGGCCCCGGACGACATCGACCACCTGGGCAACAGACGCGTGCGCGCCGTGGGCGAGCTTATCCAGAACCATATCCGCGTGGGTATGCTGCGCATGGAGCGCGTCATCAAGGAGCGCATGACCACGCAGCTGGACCCCTCCGCGACAACGCCGGCCGCCCTGATCAACATCCGGCCGGTGGTCGCCGCCGTGCGCGAGTTCTTCGGGGGCTCGCAGCTCTCGCAGTTCATGGACCAGACCAACCCGCTCGCCGAGCTTACGCACAAGCGCCGCCTCTCGGCCCTCGGTCCGGGCGGCCTCTCCCGCGACCGCGCCGGCTTCGACGTGCGCGACGTTCACCACTCGCACTACGGCCGCATCTGCCCGATCGAGACTCCCGAAGGCCCGAACATCGGTCTTCTGGGCTCGCTCGCCACGTACGCCCGCACCAACGAGTTCGGCTTCATCGAGACGCCCTACCGCCGCGTGCACACGGAGATCCTGAGCACCGATCCCGATCTCGAGGGCCGCACGGTCACCGAGGCGGTCACCGACGAGGCGGGGAAGACTATCCTTAACGCAGGCGGCGTCGTTTCGAAGGGCCTTCGCACGCGCATCGCAAAGCTGCCCGAGCGAATGGTCCAGGTTCGCCCGTACGTCTCGGCCAAGCCCGGCGACATCATCTACCTGTCCGCAGACAAGGAAGAAGCGTCGCACGTGGCGCAGGCCAACTCGCCGATCGACGAGCTTGGCCAGTTCCTTAAAGGCACCGTCGAGACCCGCATCGGTGAGGCCGTCGGCGTTCAAGCGACCGACAACATCTCGTACATGGACGTCTCCCCAATGCAGCTGGTGAGCGTGTCCACGTCGCTCATCCCGTTCCTTGAGCACGACGACGCAAACCGCGCGCTCATGGGCTCAAACATGCAGCGCCAGGCAGTGCCGCTGCTCCGCCCGCAGCCGCCCATGGTGGGCACGGGCATGGAGAAGCGTGTGGCGCGCGATAGCGGCCAGGTCATCCTGTCCCGCACAAAGGGCGTCGCCACCGAAGTCTCAGGCGACAAGGTTGTCGTCACGGATGAGGACGGCGAGCAGCATCTCTACAAGTTGAAGAAGTTCGTCCGCAGCAACCAGGGCACCTGTATCAACCAGCGTCCCACGGTGAGCCGCGGCGATGCCGTGGAAAAGGGCGATGTGCTGGCTGACAGCTCTTCCACCTCCAACGGCGAGCTTGCCCTGGGCCAGAACGTGCTCGTGGCGTTCATGAGCTGGGAGGGCTACAACTTCGAGGACGCGATCATCATCTCCGAGAGGCTGGTCAAGGAAGACCGCTTCACATCGGTCCACATCGAAAAGCACGAGGTAGAGGCCCGCGATACCAAGCTGGGCCCCGAAGAGATAACCCGCGACATCCCGAACGTGGGCGAGGACAGCCTGCGCAACCTGGACGAGGAGGGCATCATCCGCGTCGGCGCGGAGATCGGCCCCGGCGATATCCTCGTCGGCAAGATCACGCCCAAGGGCGAGACCGAGCTTAGCGCGGAGGAGAAGCTCCTGCGCGCCATCTTCGGTGAAAAGGCCCGCGACGTGAAGGACACCTCCCTCCGCGTGCCGCACGGCGAGCGCGGCAAGGTGATCGAGGTCAAGGTCCTCAGCAAGGCGAACAACGACGAGCTCCCGCCGGGCGTGAACCAGCTCGTCCGACTGTGGATCGCGCAGACGCGCAAGATCTCCGTCGGCGACAAGATGGCCGGGCGCCACGGCAACAAGGGCGTCATCGCCCGCATCATGCCGGAAGAGGACATGCCCTTCCTGCCCGACGGCACACCCGTGGACATCATCCTGAACCCCATCGGCGTGCCCAGCCGCATGAACCTGGGCCAGGTGCTCGAGACGCACCTTGGTATGGCGGCGCAGGCGCTAGGCTTCCGGGCCGCGACGCCCGTGTTCGACGGCGCAGACGACCTGGCCATCGAGGATGGCCTTGCGCAGGCGTGGATCATCGAGCAGTCCGGCGCAGTTGACCCGCGCCAGATCGATGAGAACGGCACGCGCGTGATCGACCTGGGCAAGACCCGCGAGTGGCTGGCGCAGCGCGGCTACAAGCTGGAAGACGTAATCGACACCAACGGCGTACGGAACGCACGCGAGGCGTGCCTCAAGATTTGGTTCAAGGAAGAGCTCGGCATTGACCTGTCGGGCAAGACGGCGGACGAGATGAAGCGCGAAGCGCTCCGCACGGACCGCGAGCGCCAGGTCGCCGCGCCAATCCTGGGCAAGTACAGGCTGCGCGACGGGCGCACCGGCGACTCTTTCGACCAGCCGGTGGCAGTGGGCTATATCTACATGCTCAAACTCGTCCACCTGGTTGAAGACAAGGTTCACGCGCGCTCCACCGGCCCGTACTCGCTGATCACCCAGCAGCCGCTGGGAGGCAAGGCGCAGTTCGGCGGCCAGCGCTTCGGCGAAATGGAGGTCTGGGCGCTGGAGGCCTACTCCGCCGCCTACAACCTCCAGGAGATGCTGACGATCAAGTCCGACGACGTGGTCGGCCGCGTCAAGACATACGAGGCCATCGTGAAGGGTGAGGACATCGTCCAGCCGGGTATCCCGGAGTCCTTCCACGTTCTGCTGAAAGAGCTGCAAAGCCTCGGCCTTTCCGTCGAGCTCCTGCAGGAGGACCCGGAGCAGATGGCCCTCGAAGAAGCCGCAACGGAAGCCTCGGCCGCCGGAACGATCACGGAAGGCAGCCTGGAGGCTGTGGCCGCGGGCGAGGCGAACGTGGGCGCATCGACGATGATAAACGGGACGGCGCAGGAGGTGGCGGAGGTAGTGCGGGAGGCGCCGAAGGAAGAGGTGCCGGGATCGTAGACCCGACCAAGTGACCTGTCCACGGAACTTCTACGACGAAATTCTAGGAGAGTAACAATGGCCCAAGCCGGCAACGATTTCAACGCTATACGTATCTCGCTCGCCTCTCCTGATCAGATCAAGACGTGGTCTTACGGCGAGGTAACCAAGCCTGAGACCATCAACTACCGCACGCTCCGCCCGGAAAAGGACGGCCTCTTCTGCGAGCGCATCTTCGGCCCCACCAAGGACTGGGAATGCTACTGCGGCAAGTACAAGAAGATCCGCTATAAGGGCGTTATCTGCGACCGCTGCGGCGTCGAGGTCGCGCGGTCCAAAGTGCGCCGCGAGCGCATGGGCCGCATCACCCTCGCCGCGCCTGTCGCGCACATCTGGTTCTCCAAGGGCACGCCCAGCCGGCTTGGCCTGCTCCTTGACCTCTCCCCCAGGAACCTGGAGAGGGTAATCTATTTTGCCCAGTACCTGGTCACGAACGTGAACGAGGACCTGCGCAAGTACAACATCGACCGCATCCAGAAGGAGCTCGACAGCCAGATTGAACAGATCGAGACTGAGGGTGAGCTCAAGATTGACGAAATCCAGGAGCAGATCGATTCCGGCGCGGGCGCAACCGGCGGAAGCACTGCCGCCCTCCAGGCCAAGATAGCCAAGCTCAAGGCCCAGAGAGACCAGGACCTGGAAAAGGTCGAAGAGGACCTCTCCACCCAGCTCGATGAGCTGGAGGCACTGAAGGTAGGCATGCTCCTAACGGAGACCAAGTTCCGCGAGCTCCGCGACAAGTACGCGGAGATATTTGTCGCTTCCATGGGCGCGGAGGCCGTCCTTGAGGTCCTGAAGAAGACCGACCTGGACAAGAAGCGCCTCGAGCTCCAGGAGGAGATCAGGACCACATCCGGCCAGCGCCGCAAGAAGGCCATCAAGACGTTGCGCGTTACCGAGGCCTTCCGCAAGAGCACCAACAAGCCCGAGTGGATGATCATGACGGTGCTGCCCGTGCTTCCGCCCGAGCTGCGCCCCATGGTGCAGCTGGACGGCGGCCGCTTCGCGACAAGCGACCTGAACGACCTGTACCGCCGCGTGATCAACAGGAATAACCGCCTGAAGAGGCTCATCGAGCTCCAGGCGCCCGAGATCATCATCCGCAATGAGAAGCGCATGCTGCAGGAGGCCGTCGACGCCCTGATCGACAACGGCCGCCGCGGCCGCGCTGTGTCCGGGAGCCACAACCACAAGCTGAAGTCGCTGTCCGATCTGCTCCGCGGCAAGCAGGGCCGGTTCCGCCAGAACCTGCTCGGCAAGCGCGTGGACTACAGCGGCCGCTCCGTCATTACGGTCGGCCCAACGCTCAAGCTCAATAACTGCGGCCTGCCCCGGCGCATGGCGCTGGAGCTGTTCAAGCCGTTCGTCATGAACAAGCTTGTCCTGAACGGCTATGCGCACAACATCAAGAGCGCCAAGAGGATGGCCGAGAGGGCCCGCCCCGAGGTCTGGGACATCCTGGAAGAGGTGGTAAAGAAGAGGCCGGTCCTGCTGAACCGCGCCCCGACGTTGCACCGCCTTGGCATCCAGGCCTTCAACCCCATCCTCGTGGACGGCGGCGCGATCCAGGTCCACCCGCTGGTCTGTACGGCATTCAACGCCGACTTCGACGGCGACCAAATGGCCGTGCACGTGCCCCTTTCCAAGGGCGCGGTGGCAGAGGCCAAGAAGGTGATGCTGAGCACGTACAACATGCTCTCCCCCAGCTCCGGCGAGCCAATCGTATCGCCCACGCTGGACATGGTGCTCGGCTGCTACTACATGACGATGGATAACAAGAACGCCAAGGGTGCGGGCAGGAGCTTCTCCAGCTTCGACGACGCCCGCATGGCCTACGAGATGGGCCAGGTGGAGCTCCGCGCGCCTATCAAGGTGCGCGACATGTACCTGGACGGCACCGTCAGCAACGCCGGCAACACCGGCCAGACAATAGAGACGACAGTGGGCCGGATCATCTTCAACTCCGTCCTGCCGCCGGGCGTCGCGTTCCGGAACGAAGAGCTCAACAAGGCAAAGCTCAAGGAGATCACGGCCGAATGCTACCGCCTTCTGGGTAACGATGGCACTGCCGATTTCCTTGACGCCATCAAGGACATGGGCTTCAAGTTCGCCTCGAAGTCCGGTACAACAATCGGTTTCAACGACATCGAGGTCTCGCCCGAGAAGGCGAAGACCATCGGCGAGGCCGAAAACCAGGTCAACCAGCTGGAGCAGCAGTACCTGGACGGCCTGATCACCGAGCAGGAGAGGTACGAGAACACCGTCCAGATCTGGACGCAGGCGAACGAAAGGCTTACGAACCACATCAAGGAAAACCTCCGCAACTATCGCGGTATTTACCTTATGGCCACATCGGGCGCGAAGGGCAACATCGCCCAGATCAAGCAGATGGCGGGCATGCGCGGCCTGATGTCCGATCCGAAGGGACGCATCATCGACCGCCCGATCAAGTCGAACTTCCGCGAGGGGCTGACGGTGCTGGAGTACTTCATCTCCACGCACGGCGCCCGCAAGGGCCTTGCGGACACGGCGCTCAGGACGGCCGACTCCGGCTACCTGACCCGCCGCCTTATCGACGTGGCCCAGGAGGTCATCGTCGTCGGCGGCGACTGCGGCACTCAGAACTGGATCTGGATCGAGAATGCGGCGGACGCCGCGCTCCAGGCGCCGTTCGACGAGCGCATCCGCAGCCGCTTCACGTCCGAGCCCATCGTCCACCCGGAGACGGGCGAGATCATCGTGGACAAGGACGGCCTGATCAACGAAGCGACGTCGAAGATGCTCAAGAAGCTGAAGATCCCGGGCGTGGCCGTAAGGTCGCCGCTCATCTGCGAGCTTCCGCGCGGAATCTGCCCCAAGTGCTACGGCCTGTCGCTGGCCACCTGGAAGGAGGTAATGCTCGGCGAGGCAGTCGGCATTATCGCCGCCCAGTCCATCGGCGAGCCGGGCACGCAGCTCACAATGAGAACGTTCCATACCGGCGGTATCGCCGGCGCAGACATCACGAGCGGCCTGCCGCGCGTGGAGGAGCTCTTTGAGGCCCGCGCTCCCAAGGGCGAGGCCGTCCTGTCCGAGATCGACGGCGTCGTCGAGGTCAACGCTAGCGGCGAGGGCCGGACGATCAAGGTAATCAGCATGGAGGAGTACCGCGACGAGTACCCGCTGCCCGAAGGGTACAGGGTGCTCGTTTCCGATGGCGACCAGGTTACCGTGGGGCAGCCTATCGCCGCCGTGCCCGAGACCAAGGGCAAGGGTAAAGACAAGGACAAGGACAAGGAGCCGGACGCGTCCCTCCAGGCCCAGCCGGTGACGGCCAGGGTGGCAGGCACGGTCACCATCGCGGACGGCACGGCCAGCATCACGTGGTCGGACGAGGAGCAGAGGGAGTACGTCATCCCGGCAGCCTCGCACATCGTCGTGAAGACGGGCGAACAGGTGACGGCCGGCCAGGCGCTGACCAACGGCCCGAAGGCCCCGCAGCAGATCCTGCGCATCCAGGGCAGGGAACCGGTGCAGCGGTACCTCATCGAAGAGGTACAGAAGGTGTACCGCTCCCAGGGCGTGTCCATTCACGACAAGCATATCGAGGTCGTGATCTCCCAGATGCTGCGGAAGGTGCGCATCGACTCTCCGGGCGACACCGACCTGCTGCCCGGCGAGCTGGTGGACCGCCACAGCTTCGACGACATCAACGCCGGCGTGCTGGCCGAAGGCGGCGAGCCCGCAACCGCGAGCCCGGTGCTGCTCGGCATCACCAGGGCCTCGCTGAACATGGAGAGCTTCCTCGCGGCGGCCTCCTTCCAGGAGACCACGCGCGTGCTCACGGAGTCGGCCATCAACGGCGATATCGACTACCTGCGCGGCCTGAAGGAGAACGTCATCATCGGCCGCCTCATCCCGGCGCGCTTCGATATGTCCCCGGAGGGCATCGAGCGCCTGGGTCTGAACGTGCCGGAGGAGAAGGAGCCGGTAGCCATTGCGGCGCCCATCGCCGCGGAGGCCATCGAGCTGCAGCCTGAGGTATTCGACATGGACGAGGCCAAAGACCTCGTTGCCCTCGCCGAGGCCGAATAGGCCAGGCAGGGCCACCAGCAGTCAAAAGCGCCCGCCCCGGTAACCACCGTGGCGGGCGCTTGCTTTCTCACAGGATCGCCCGCGCCATTGTGCACGGACCGTCATTACGGAGCGCACAATGGTTGGCGATGTTGCCGTGGCGGGCACCTGCTTTCTCGCTGTTACACCCACCACTGGGCACCGAACGCCCTCGAAGCGAGCGGCTGATGTAGGCCGCCTCAGTCAGGATCGGCCGCCGCGATCCGTGTAGCTGCACAGCATGCTGTGCAGCTACACGGATTGCCCGTTTCCCCCGGAGTTACGTACGGGCAGGTCCCCGTGCCTGCCCGGCTGCTCTGTCTTCCTTCTCTCCCCGAGGGAGAGGCCTTCGGGCGCTCCGGCCCGAAGGGTGAGGGCTGACGGCTGTTTGGCCCCCTTCTTACCTCTCCCTTGACGGGAGAGGGTGTCGCCTCCGGCGACAGGTGAGGGTGCAAGCTGCTAGGCTGTTGGCCGTTCGTATTGTTCCTTTCCCGGCTCTGCGGGAGAGGTGGTCCGGTCCGCCGCGGCGGACGGACCGGTGAGGGCGGCTGCCCATTCGCTCCGTCCCTCGCGCAACTTCGCCTGTCAAGGGACAGTGAATCTGTCAGTGTTTAGGGTGCAGTGATTTTGTCAGTACGGTTCGTCTCCATGGGTGGTCTGCAGCCGGCTTACGGGCGGTGGACTTAGCCGGATAGGGACTGAGTCCTCTCGCCCGAGGTTTCGGTTGAATTCCGGTGGGAGACTCCTGCGCTTCGGGTTTTGGCTGCTCACCGAGTGAAGATTGGGGATGAGAAAGGTC
>VGZY01000050.1 GCA_016872355.1 SAR202 cluster bacterium
CCATCAGCTCAGCGGCCTTACTTGCCTCGCAACGCCCCTCCAGAACAAGGTTCAGTATCTGTGCTCTCTTCGCTTCTCGCTCGGTCAAATGTAGTCCTCTCATGGACTGACATATTCACTGAGCAGTCACCTACTGACAATATCACTGAGCAAAGACATTCACCGACGATACCGTTGAGACTGCGATTCTCGATGTGATACGCCAGGCCAAGCAGTTCATCGTGCTGGTTTCGCCATACAACAGGTTCTGGCAACACCTTAGAAACGAACTCACCCTGGCTCTTCAACGAAGAGTACCGATCACTGCGATTTACCGTGACGACGAACCCAGTGAAGACATGGAATGGCTGCTGGGGATGGGAGCAACCGTCATTTCTGTGGACAGGTTGCATGCGAAGCTCTTTCTTAACGAGTCTTATGTAATCCTCACCTCAATGAACCTCGTCGAAACGTCGTCCAAGAACTCCCGGGAAATCGCCATACGAGTTGACGGCGGTCCTAACAGTGTCGCCGTCAGGGACTACGTCCACAAGCAATTGATTCCGCTCGGCCGTAGGGTGGAGTTGCAACCTCTACGAAGCAAAGTCGCTGACGCCAGAACACAGCCTGACCGTTCTCGACCCAATGCGAAGGGCATATCCGCACCGGCAAGGTCGGGCAGCACTGGCCTCGGCGGGCGATGCATTCGATGCAAAGGCTCTATTCCCTTCGACCCGGCAAAGCCATATTGCTCGGAGTGCTATGGGTTTTGGAGCCAGACGCAAGATCGAGCGTTCATAGAGCTTTGCTGTCATAGGTGCGGGCAGAACGCCACTACCTCGTTCGCAAGGCCCCAGTGCGAAGAGTGCTATAGCGCCAACAGGTAGGAGTCGGTCTATAGGGTCAATGAGCGACGTGACTTGTAGACATTGGGCGGTTTGCACACCATCGCCTAGTCACACGTAGCTTGCCAGGAGGGAGAAATGGTGCTCGATTACGAGGTTACTACGGATGACTTCGTCAAATTCAGTCTGTACCACTATAAAAACTCTCCAACCTATCAGCGCCAAATTCTAATGGGACGACTCCTAAATGCGTTTGTTTTCGTCGCTGTCGTTATGGGGATTGGGCTTGCTATCTCCCCACTCCTAGATTTGGGATGGGGAATTGCTTTGGTCGCTTGGGGCGTCCCGGCGGTCCTGGGCGCGATAGCCGCGTTTCTGGTTTTCCCTCGTCTCTCTGACCAAAAACTGCGAAAACTCCTACCTAAACTTATGGATGAAGGTAAGAACGATGGTGTAACGGGAAAACAGTGTATCAATGTAACCCCGGAAGCGATTATTAACCGGCCCTCCATCGGAGACCATAGGGTACCTTGGATGTCGGTGGAGAGGCTGGTGCAGACCTCTGATCACGTATTAATTTATGTCGGTTCGATGAGTGCCGCGATAATCCGTCTGAATTTCTTTGCTACGGATGAGGATCTCCTTGCCTTCATAGAGACGATTAAGCGATATTACGGGGCTGCTACCGGAAAGTCTCTGCCGACCGTGGTGGCCTGAATGTGACAACTCGCAACTGCGCCGGACTAGTCCGTTTTGCCTAGACACGCCACACATTTGCGTCATATGCATCGCATCGCTATGCCCTAGACTGACCGGACAACGAGTTGCGTGGTGCAGCCCAATTAACAATCAGGGTGAGCCGTTGCAGGAAGAACGGACGGAACACGAAGAGCGGGACCGGACTGCCTCCCCCGATACGGAAGGGGACCAGGTGGTCGCGACAGCGCGGAAGGAGACGGACGAAAGGAAGGCCGGGGATGCGGACGCGCGACGGCAGGGGGCGCAAGGGGGGGACCGGGGCGATTCGCTGGTGCGCATAATCGAGCGGGCGCGATTCCCAAGCAAGCGCGCAGGCCTGATAAGGCTGCCGTTCAGAGTCAAGAGCAAAGGGTAGGAGACTTGTTACCAGGGGCGTCTCGGGGACGCCCCATTATTTTTGTACGCCTGCCGCCTTACACGAGCACAGAGACTTCGTGCAGCTCAGTCAGGTCCTTCGCGCCTGCGATGTCCACGCGGACCTTAAGGCCCCACTTCATCTCGGCGCGGCCTGCATGGGGAGGCTCGTGGGGGTCTATGGGGACGCGAACGCTAAACACATACGTCTTCCCGCGCTCAAGGCTTTTGTCCCATATGAAAGCCACGCTGTTGTTCAGGGTCGATGTGACGTGCTCGTCCACCTGCATCCGGGTCTTGGGGAACGCTCCCGTCTCCGCCACGTAGCCCTCGCCGTACATGCCCGGTACGTGCTGCATCACGTGGTCGGTCGAGGTTACCCCGTAGCGCTCCACCCATCTCTCCTCAACCACCAGTTCCAGCCGGGCCTCGCGGACATGGCAGTCTATCTTCGCGTAGACCTTGCACTTCACGTCTATGTGCTCTCCCAGGCTATAGGCCCGGCTATCGAAACTCACCTCGATATCTACCGGCTTCAGCAGGCTGACTCCCATGGCGACGCTCCTTTGCCCCTGATTTGAGCTTTGCTACGCGGGACCTGTAGTTCCCTAATCGTAGCCCGCCGGGCGTCAACAAAAGATAAACAGGAGCGCCCCTGCCGTGAAGATCGGCGTGAAGACGGCAGTTAGCAGTCGGCAGTTGGCAGTCGGCCAATCCAACAGCCGTAGTGGCCGCGATGCATCTGGGCTCCTCCATATCCTACGCTCACTGCCGACTGCCGACTGCCGTCTGTTGGTCTGGCCGACTGCCGACTGCTGACTGCCTACTGCCGTCTTATTGGCTCCTTCCACGGGTATATCCCGTCCTTATACACACCCGGACCCAGCTTGAAGTGCTTGGCCTGCTCCAGCGTCTCAACGAACGGCATGTTGGGATCGAACCAGCGGTCCGGCGTCCTGGGCCGAGGCCCCGCCTTGGAGACGCTGCCGAACGCCGGCCGGCCGATCACCTCCTCCAGCATCCACACCACGTCGATGAGCCTGTCCATGTCTACGCCGGTCGGGATGCCCATGCCCTCCAGCATGTGCACGAAGTCCTCGGTCGCCATCATCCCGGTGGCCCGGCCGGTCCCGCAGTACGGGCACCCGCCGATGCCCCCGATGGTGCCGTCGAGTATGAGGGTACAGGGTACGGGGTTCGGGGCACGGGACGAGGGGTGCTGGGTGCTGGGTGCTGGGTGATGGGGAACAGCCGAAGTCTGCTCCGATTTGTTCCTCTCCCTCAGGGAGAGGCCTACGGGGCCTTGACCGTAGGGTGAGGGTGTCGGCTGTTCGGATGTCCCACCGTCCCTCGTACCCTGTACCCCGTACCCCGGCACGCCCTGCTTGCCGAGCGCCCGCATCGCCGCGTAGGCGGAGACCAGCGCCATGCCGCGCGCGTCGTGCAGGTGTAAGTAGAACCGCGTGATGTGCGGCCACCGCCCCCGGATGGCGTATATCTGCTCCTCCACGCGGTGCGGCGTTGTCCACGCCATCGGGTCGTACGCCGAGAACTGCGTCACCGGTATGCCCGCCTCGTCCCACAACGCGTGCGCCCGCTCAAGCATGTCCATGCGCTGAGGCAGGGTGAACTCGCCGGTGAAGTTGGAGCCCCACGCGGCGGCGACGGCGATCGCCGCCTCCTTCACGCCGCGCTCCTTCGCCTTCGCGACGGTCTTCGGCCAGCTCTCCAGCTCCAGCGCCTGCGAGCGGTTGAAGTTGCGCCGCACGAACACGTCGCACAAATGCACGTTCAGCGTGGGCCGGTCGTCCTCTATCGTCAGCGGCGGCACGAACCTGCGCGCCCGCTCGTACGACATTTCGTTCACCAGCAGAGCGGTGTACTTGACGCCCGGCTTCGGAGTGAAGCGCTCCAGCACCTCCTCTATCTTCGCCATCTGCGGGGTGTACTTCGGGCTCACGAACGAGCCCGCGACTATATGCTTCAGCCCCGTCTCCCCCAGGGCGTTGAGCAGCCGCACCTTGTCGTCCACGGATATAGCCGCGCTCTCTATCTGCATCCCCTCCCGCATCCCCTCCTCCCGGTACTCGATCAGGGGCCACGCGAACTCCATACTCACACCTCCGCGACAGGATCAACGGGCACCCGCCCGGGGAATAGGGTATGGTCCCAACGGCCCAAAGGCAAGCGGCCCACCGGCAGTCCGGGTATGGTGTTGGCACGATGCTGCAAATGAGTAACACCACGTACGTATTTCAAGCGCAGGTACGATAAACTTCTGTCAAGCAGCCGGTGTCCGGGGTCCGGAATGGGCCGGGGCCGCGCATTTCGAATGATGAACAAGAGGACCAATGAGTATAGGACCCGAGATGCCGGGGCAAGCCATGGCAGGTGGCGAAACGGGGGCCGCTGCCCCACTGCGCGTACTGGTGGTGGACGACGAGGACACAGTCCGCACAGTGGTGGCGCGCATGCTCCAGGTGGACAACCACCAGGTGGATGCCTGCGGCTCCGGTCGCGAGGCTATCTCCATCTTCATGAGCGGCAAGTTCGATCTGGTAGTCACAGACCGCGCGATGCCCGGCATGATCGGCGACGAGCTTGCCGTGCGCCTCAGTGCGCTCGACCCTGACGTGCCTATCCTGATGCTGACCGGCTACGGCGAGTTGATGGCCGACCGGGAGCCCCCCCCCGCGGGCGTGACGATGGTGCTCTCCAAGCCGGTCGGCATCGAGCGCCTGCGACAGGCCGTTGCGGCGGTGGCCGGCAAGCGCGGGGACGCGAAGGCGTGAAGCATTACGTACGTGTAACCGCGTAGGTAGATTGGCGTTGACCACGGTAGTATAGTAATCGACAGATGACCACTCCAGCGTCCCAGATAAGGCTTCCGAACCTCGGCGTCCACACCACATACCCCATCGAATGGGTCCTGGTGGGCGGCCGCTTTGCCGGCGCGGCCGGGCTGGTCGCTGCCAGCACGATCGGCTTCCAGGGGGCGCTGGACGGACGGGTGCTGTTGACGCTTGCCGCCATTGCGGCGCTCTACAACTCGGCGGTCATCGATCTCCTTATCCGTCGCAGGCTCATGCCCGCCTTTGCCGTCGGCGTCGCGCTGGACAACGCGATGTGCCTGGCAGCGGCCTACATGGCAGGGGCGCAGGGGAGCGAGCAAGACCTCTACCTCGGCCTCTTCCTCCTCCTCAGCATGATGGGCATTCGTTTGGGATTCCGATTGGGACTGGTGCTGACCGCGCTCTGGCTCGCCGCCATGGCCTATTTCACACTGGCTTACTACCCGCAGGGCAGCTATGTTGTGGAGCAGCTCCCGCTCAGGCTCGTGTTCCTGGGCGCGGCATCCGTCGTCACAATCAGGATCTCGTCATGGCTGCGGCAAGATATAGAAAGGGCTGAGGAGGTCATCAAGCGCTACCGCCCGCTCTACGAGGACCTGAGCGACGCAATTATCGTTACGGACAGTCGCGGCTACTTCGTTGATATCAACCGGTCGGCCAGGCGGTTGCTTGATATTCCAGGGGCCTTCGAGGGCAGGCGTTTTGAGCAGCACGTCGCAAACAACGACCTCCCGGATTTTCACCACGCTTTCGAGCGCGTTCTTGCCGACACCCCAATGCTGACCGATGTTGACCTCCTGACGGCAACGGGCAAGACATTGCCGGTAGAGGTCACCGGCAGCCTGGTCCGCTCCGGCGGATCGGCATTGTGCTGCTTCGTGGCCAGAGACATTTCGGCGCGCAAGAAGAAGCTGGACGAAGAGACGCTCCACGAAAGAATGCGCGCGCTGGGACAGATATCAAGCGGGCTCGCCCACGACCTTAACAACGCGCTGACGCCGATCCTGGGCTTCAGCGAGATGCTGCTCTCTAGCCCGCGCACCCTTGACGACAAGCAGCAGGCGATGCGCGATATCGGGATGATACGCAAGGCGGCGGAGGAGGCGATGAGCGTTGTCCGCCGCGTGCGCGACTTCTACCGGCCGCGCGCGGCGTCCGAAGAGTTGAAAGACGTCGACCTCGCGGACGTGGTCAACGAGACCGTTGCGCTCACGCAGCCCAAGTGGAAGGACGAGGCCCTGGCTAGGAACGTCACCATCACCGTCAGGACGGCCTTGGGCGATGCGCCGAAGGTCAACGGCGACAAGTATGCCCTGGTGAACGCGCTGGCCAACCTGGTCATCAACTCGGTGGAGGAGATGCCGGAGGGCGGCGTAATTACGATCTCGCTACAGGGCGTCTCGGGCAAGGCAGTGCTCTCGGTTGCGGACACGGGCGTGGGCATGACGGACGAGGTGAGGGAGCGGGCAATGGAGCCGTTCATGACCACCAAGTTCGGCCACGGCACCGGGCTGGGGCTGGCAATGGTGTACGGCGCGGTCCTCCGCCACGGCGGGCAAGTATCGATAGCGAGCCGCGTCGGGCAGGGGACGACCGTGACGATAGAGATCCCCGCCGCGCCCGGGACGTCGCACGCCGTCGAGCACGGCCAGGCCGCGAAGGGCAGGGCGCTCCGCGTGCTGATCGTCGATGACGAGGCCGTGGTGCGATCGGTTCTGTGCCGCATGCTGGAGATGGACGGGCACAAGGTGGAGGCGGCGGAAAGCGGCGCTGAGGCCCTGGACCTTCTGGAGAAGGGCAAGTTCGATCTTATGATTACGGACCGCGCCATGCCCAGGATGAATGGGGACTCCCTGGCGATTAAGGTAAAGGAATTGAGGCCCGCGATGCCCGTTTTAATGCTCACCGGGTTCGGGGAGATCATGCAGGGCGACGGGGAGCGGCCGGCTGCGATAGACATGGTGCTGGCCAAGCCGATCACGGTGGAGACGCTCCGGGCCGCCCTTGCGAAGGTGGTATGATGGCAGTCAGCAGTAGACAGAGGCAGCAGTGGGCAGTTAGCAGTGGGCAGTGAGCAAACAGCCAACAATCGGCTGTCGGCTGTTAGTCTGGCCGACTGCTCACTGTTCACTGCCCACTGCTAACTGCTTACTGCTGTCCCCCAGGTGACATACGTGCAAGTCAAGGTAAGGTTGTTCGCGAGCTATAGAGAGAAGGCTGGCAGGCCGGAGGTAGAGCTGGACCTGCCGGACGGCGCAACGGCGGGTGACGCCGCGCGGGAGGTGGTGCGCCGGTACCCGCGCGTCACGGGCGACCCATCGAAGCTGGTGATAGCCGTGAACCACGAATATGCAACCCACGCCGCGCCGCTCCGCCACGGCGACGAAGTAGCCCTCATCCCGCCGGTGAGCGGGGGTTCGGGGGAGACCTCGCCTTCGTCTCCCCCCACGGGGGAGACCACAGAGGGGGTCTTCGTCCTCATTACTGACGCGCCCCTTGACCCGGAGGCGCTCACCGAGCGTGTGCGGCGCGATTCCGCCGGCGCGGTGGTCACCTTCCTGGGCACAACGCGGGACAACTCCATAGGCCGCAAGGTGCTCCACCTCGAGTACGAGGCCTACCGGCCGATGGCGGACAACAAGCTGGCGGAGATCATCGCCGAGATGCGCGCCCGGTGGCCGCTGGAGGTTGTGGCCATCGCCCACCGGCTCGGCAGGCTGGAGATTTCCGAGATCAGCCTCGTCGTCGCCGTCTCCTCCCCGCACCGCAAGGACGCCTTCGCCGCGTGCATGTACAGCGTGGACCGCATCAAGCAGACCGTCCCCATCTGGAAGAAAGAGTTCTTCGTCGGCGGCGAGGTCTGGATCGAAAGCCCCGAAGACGTAGCGATGCGCGAGTCGCAGGCGAATAAGCCAAAGGAAGAGTCATCACGAAAGAGTTGACCACGGAAAGGCACCCTTGCCCGGTTCACCGTGTTGATTGATGTCCGGGAGTTTGGCCGCATCGCAGAGCCCTGAAATGCCCCGGTCATTAAGGCCAGCGTGCCTCAGCAAAGCCAATGCAATGTCCACTGCACGCCCGTGGGGTTGGGCCGGATTTGGGGAGCCCTGAAAGGGCGGGCTATCTCAGCCCAGGGTGGAGTGCCGGAGGCTCTGCGAAGGCACGCAGCCCTGGGTTCCGGATCGAACAGATTCAGAGCCCTGAAAGGGCGACCTACTCTCAGGCCAACCTCAGGACTGCCAAGTCAATGCCTCAATCCCTTTCCCGAATCCTTGTTCACCTGGTGTTCAGCACCAAAGACCGGGCGCCGTTATTGAGACAACCACTTCGGGATGAACTCTTCGTTTACCTCGGAGGAGTTCTGAGAGAGCACGGCTGCCAGCCAATCAAGATCGGCGGCGTCGAAGACCACGTTCACGTATTCTTTGGGCTTTCCAGGACCATGTCGTTATCGGAAGCCGTCGGGCTCGTGAAGACGAGCTCTTCCAGGTGGGTCAAATCGAAAGGGGCAGCGTATTCGGATTTCGCGTGGCAGGCCGGGTATGGAGCGTTCTCCGTCAGCCAATCGTCGGCCGATGCCGTCGCCTCGTATGTCGCAGCGCAGGAGGAGCACCACAGGGCACGAGATTTTCGGGATGAGTTCCGGGGCCTTCTGGTGCGCCATAACGTTGAGTTCGATGAAAGGTATTTGTGGGAGTAACCCTGTGAGAACGGGTGTCGCGTTGGGGAGGACAGAGAGTAGGTCGCCCTTTCAGGGCTCTTTATCTTTTCGGTCCGATGACCCAGGGCTGCGTGCCTTCGCAAAGCCTTCGGCACTCCGCCCTGGGCTGAGATAGCCCGCGCCTTCAGCGCTCCCCAAGTCAACCCCGCCCCGTGGGCGTTCAATGTTACCTTGTGAACAGGGTCTTGTCGACAATCTTCTGCCCGGCTTCACCAGCCAAGTAGCAGTGCGCACTCCTACGGTTCTTGTCTTGGGACTTCTGGACCGTTTTCAATTACGAGTGGATTCGAAAGTCTCGGTGACACGAAACGGTCCCACGCAAGCACCGACCGCACTGTCCAGCCAGAGTCACGACTGCGGCGAATCTGTGCGACGTTTCTGGAGTATTGTCACGGTTTTGTGCATAATGCGACCGCTCGACTTTGCGTCTAGGAATTGGTGAACGTTCACGGAGGCCAAAATGGATCCAGCGACCCTATCGGCATCGTTGTCTCTCGTCACTGCTGCCACGGGCCTTATCTATAAGGGAGTATCTGAGCTTCTCGACCAGAGCAAACGCAAACGTGTTGAGAACGAGACCCAACAGACCGCCACGACTATTGAGCAACTCAAGTCCCGCATCGCCGATCTGGAGGCGAACGAGGCCAAGCAGGCGGAGTACCTCGGGCAGATGGCGGCGCAGTTAGATGCGCTGGCTAAAGCCAGCCGCGCGCTGGCGGGCAGGGTGGCGCTCCTTACAGCTGTCTCCATCGTCGCCACGCTCGTCGCACTCGCCGCCGTGGTCGTTGCGATGGTCCGGTGATTGTGCCCAATTTCACAAGCGAAGGTACCATATGTCCGCGGCTCGGCTTGAACGGCCCGTCAGAGTCGTATTTGGCCCGAATCTGCTTGTGAAACGGATCGCAAAGTCCGCAGTCGCAAATTACGCTTATATGTGAAAATTTTAGCGAAGTGTTATGGCATCCTGCCTCTGCACATACCCCACTGACGGAAAGGCGTCAGGGAATGGAAGTAATGCTACGAAATACCGCAGACGCTAAACCAATAGTGTCGAAATTCACAAGCATTTGCATTGCGCGCATGGTATCTGTTTGGTATAGTTAGTTACGAGCCGGAGGGATCGCATAGAGGTCTAGTGCGGGCGCCTGCTAAGCGCTTACAGTGGTTTTTAGCCGCTGTCACGGGTTCGAATCCCGTTCCCTCCGCCAGTTACCCTCTTTAACGGGGTCTTAGAGCCCCACCAGGTGTCGGACCAGGGTTAGATGCGAAATTACCACGTCTGGACGATCGGCTGCCAGATGAATAAGGCCGATTCTGAGCGCCTTGAGAGTGCCCTTGGACAGTTGGGCCTCGCCCCCACGGAATCCCCGCAAGAAGCTGACGTTATCGTCCTCAACAGTTGCGTCGTCAGGCAGAGCGCCGAAGACAAGGTAGTCGGCATGCTGGGATTCGTGAAGCCGCTCAAGAACGAAGATAACAAGAAGGTCATCGCCCTCATGGGCTGCATGGTCGGACCCAAGACCGCCGCGCTGGAGCAGAAGTTCCCGTATGTGGATGTCTTCATGCGCCCGCAGCAGTACAGGCCGCTCATCGACCTGCTTGGCGACCGCATGGGCATCGACCCGGAAGGGTGCCTGAGCACCCTCACGGCCGCGCCGAACGTCACCGCGTTCGTGCCAATCATTCACGGCTGCGATAAGTTCTGCACCTTCTGCATCATCCCTTACCGCAGGGGCAGGGAGGTCAGCCGCACCATCGAGGACATCGTCCACGAGACCGAGCTTCTGGCCGCACGTGGCGTCAAGGAAGTTACATTGCTGGGCCAGAACGTCGATTCCTACGGCCACGACCTGGCGGGCGACGTGGACCTGGGCGACCTCCTCAAGGCCGTGCACAGGGTGGACGGGATCGAGCGGATCAGGTTCCTCACTTCGCACCCCAACGACATGAGCGACCACATCATCGAGACCGTCGCCGATATGGAGAAGGTGTGCGAGCACATCAACCTCCCGTTCCAGGCCGGCGATGACGAGGTGCTACAGCGGATGCGCAGGGGTTACACGATCGACGACTACCGGCGGCTGGTGGACAAGATCAGGATCCGTATCCCCAATGTGTCACTGAGCACGGACCTGATAGTGGGCTTCTGCGGGGAGACGGACGCGCAGTTCGAGAACACTCTCAAGCTGCTGCGGGAGGTGCGTTTCGACAAGGTCCACTCCGCGGCGTACTCCACGCGGGAGGGCACAATCGCGGCCCGCACGCTGGAGGACGACGTTCCGCTGGAGGTAAAGCAGGCGCGTCTCAAGGCCGTGGAGGACCTCCAGGCGCAGGTGCAGACCGAGATTAATCGCAAGTTCGACGGCAGGACCGTCGAGGTCCTGGTCGAGGGCGTCAAGCGGGGAACGCCGGAAGGGCGCAACCGCAACGACAAGCTGGTGTACGTGGACGGCGCCGATGAGATGATCGGCAAGGTAGTGAGCGTCAAGATCGAAAAGACCGGCCCCTGGTCTTTGAGGGGCCGATTGGGTTCCATCGCCTGACGGTGAAGCCCGTGCAGGTCCCGGGCTAACGGGACCAGGAGGTTCCAAATGGTCATGCAGTCCGAGTTCACAAAGCGGCCGATGATACCGGTGACTGAGCTTGAGCAGTCCGCCTTCTGCCAGACAGAAGACGAGGAGCTCAAGTCCAAGACACTGGAAGAAGAGTTCAAGGCCGGCGTACGCTGGCAGAAGATCCCCATTTCATACCTCAAGGCAAAGCCGGAGGAGCTGGACGCCCGCATCGCGGCGGCCAAGGCGAAGCTGGGGACGCAGCTCGTCATCCTGGGCCACCACTACCAGCGCAACGAGATCATCAAGCACGCCGACTACCGCGGCGACTCCTTCAAACTGTCGCAGTTCGCCGCCTCGCAGCAGCAGGCGGAGTTCATCGTCTTCTGCGGCGTGCACTTCATGGCCGAGACCGCGGACATCCTCAGCGGGCCTCACCAGAAGGTCATCCTGCCCAACCTCACAGCGGGCTGCTCCATGGCGGACATGGCCCACCAGGACGACGTTGCGGACGCGTGGGACGACCTGACCGAGGTGCTCGGGGACGACGGCGGCATCACGCCGATCACCTACATGAACTCCACGGCGGCGATCAAGGCGCTCTGCGGCCGCAACGGCGGCATCGTCTGCACCTCCTCCAACGCCCCCAGGGCGATGAAGTGGGCTTTCGAGCAGCACAAGCGCGTGCTGTTCCTCCCGGACCAGCACCTGGGCCGCAACACGGCCGTCAAGCTGGGCGTGAAGCCGGAGGAGATGCTCATCTGGAACCCGTTCAAGCCGAAGGGCGGCCACACGGCGGAGGCGCTGCGCGCGGCGAAGGTCATCCTGTGGCAGGGGCACTGCTCCGTCCACACCCGCTTCACCGTACCCCAGATCGAAGAGGCGCGGAAGAAGCACCCGGGCGTGAACATACTCGTCCACCCGGAGTGCACGCGGGAGGTCGTGGACGCCGCGGACTTCAACGGCTCCACGGAGTTCATCATCAAGAAGATAGAGGAATCCCCCGCAGGCAGCGTGTGGGCTGTGGGCACGGAGATCAGCCTGGTCAACCGCATCGCGCAGGAGCACCCGGACAAGACAGTGTTCTGCCTGGACTCGGTGGTCTGCCCTTGCTCCACGATGTACCGCATCCACCCGGCCTACCTGTGCTGGGTGCTTGAGGGCCTCCTGGAGGGCCAGGTGGTCAACCGCATCTCGGTGGACGAGAAGACCGCCGCCGAGGCCCGCGTGGCCCTCGACCGCATGCTGGCCATGCCATAAGAAGAGCGGCGACGAAATTGTAATTCCCAGGAGCCCGCCCCCAAAAGGCGGGCTCTTGCGCAGTGTGCAAATGTTTTTCGTAGCCCGCCCCGATGCATCGGGGCCTGTCTTGCTCGCCAGGATTGCCTGTCGAAGACCCGTGCCCCGATGGAATCGGGGCGGGCTACAGGAGAAAGGCTCCCCCATGCTCCCCATCACCCCCGAGCTTGAAGCGTTCATAGACCGCGCGCTGGCTGAAGACCTCAGCAGCGGCGACCCCACGACAGACAGCCTCATTCCGCAGGACATCCTGGGCAGGGCGAACATCATCCCAAAGGCCGAGGGCGTGCTCGCGGGCGTGGATGTGGCCGTGGCGATCTTCCGGCGGCTGGACCCGCGCCTGGACGCGAACGCGCTGATGTCGGACGGCGCAGCCCTGCGGCCGTGGGTGCGGGAGACCGGCGCGGAAGGTGACGTGGTCGCGGAGGTGCAGGGGCCTGTTGCGTCGATCCTCAAGGCGGAGCGCACCGCGTTGAACATCCTCCAGCACATGAGCGGCGTCGCCACGCAGGTGAGCCGGTACGTGAAGGCCGTGGAGGGCTACAATGTCCGCATCCTTGACACCCGCAAGACCCTGCCCGGCCTTCGCGCGCTGGAAAAGTACGCCGTCACGATGGGCGGAGGCCGCAATCACCGCCGCAACATGGGCGACGGTGTGCTTATCAAGGACAACCACATCGCCATCCTGAAGCAGGCCGGAATGACACTGGCGGAGATCGTGCAGAGGGCGAAGGACAGGGCGCCGCATTCGCTCCGCATCGAGGTGGAGGTTGAGGACCTGGACATGGTCTACGAGGCCGTTGATGCCGGCGCGGAGATATTGCTTCTGGATAACATGCCGCCCGAGGAGATGGCCAAGGCAGTGCGAATAGTGGCGGGCAGGGCGATCACGGAGGCCTCCGGCGGCATCACGCTGGACAACGTGCGGGAAGTCGCCGCAACCGGCGTGGACATGATCTCCATCGGCGCGCTCACGCATTCGGTAAAGGCGCTCGACCTCAGCCTGGACCTGGTGTAGGGGATTTGTCGAGCACCTGCAAACCAAACGTCTCTATATGGAACTTGATGGCAGACTTGACGTCCGCCAGAGCCTCCTCATAGGAGTCGCCTTCGCCAACGACTACCCCATTGAGGCCGAGCGGGTATGCAACGTACCCCTCCGGGTGCTTCTCTACGACGACCTTGAACTGCCTCATTGATGCTCCATTTTGTTGGATAAGCATATTCTACACGGCGTAGCCGGGCCGTTCCCGCCGGTATTCCAGCCCTAGTTCGATGCGATGCAGCTTGGGGAGCCGGGCGAGCCGAGGCCGCCGGAGGGGATGCAGGCGCGTTTGAGCAGGCTCGCCTTGCCGCTGGCGATTGACGCCTTTACCTTCTCTGCCACCGCGGCCGGCACCCATTGCGTCCAGACGCCCTCGTTCCCTTTGAGGAATATCAGCGCTGCCACGACGGGCGATATTCCCGTCCGGCCCTCCGAAATCTGGCCTGAAACCGATGCAATTGCATCCTTATCCGCAACTATTTTCGAGAAGAATTCCACGAGCTCCGGCGCCTTGCCCTGTAGCTGCGAGGAAATGCCGATCCTCTGGTCTGACGATGGGCCATAGGCCGAGCCCCCGTCCGCTAGCTTCCAGCCCTGAGTCTCCGCCTTCGGGGCGAGCATGACCAGGTCGACCTCGCCCTTGTCCGCCGCAGCCCTGTACCCCGTCTCCTTCACGTCTATGAGGTCAACCTTGTAATCGAAGCCCCACACCATTATGTAACCGGCGATGTTGTTGAGGAGACGGACTGCGTTGTCGCGCCAGTCCGCGACCCTCACGGTGCCCAGGCCGGGGTCGGGCGTCACGGCCACGCGGTCCACGCCGCCGACGTTTCCCGTTGTGGCCACGGGCGTCGCGTTCGCGGCCGCCGCCTCGTCAAGGCGGGCGCGCTCACCCACCTTAAAGGGGTCTGTCTCGGGCGCGCAGGCTGCCAAAAGCAGAACAAGGACCAGCGGAAGCAGGACGATTGACAAGTGGATACGGAGGTAAAAGCGCATCTTGTTCCCCCTGGTGGGTGAAACCGTCTACAAAAAGACACCGTGATGACGGGGGTAATTTACCACGGCGCCGCCTTGGGGATGCAAGGGGCCTTCTACCCCCTGCGGGGGCGCTCTTTGTCTGCGGAGTCGAGCATGATCGTGACGGGGCCGTCGTTGCAGAGGGTGACCATCATGTGGGCCTGGAAGCGGCCGGTGGCGACCTTCTTCACGCCGGCCTGGCGGAAGAGGTCAACGGCGCGCAGGTACAGCGCGTCCGCCTGGTCAGGCGGGGCGGCGTCCAGGAAGCTGGGGCGGCGGCCCTTGCGGGTGTCGGCGTAGAGGGTGAACTGGCTTACAACAAGAAGCTCGGCCCCGGAGTCCAGGGCCGAGCGGTTCATTTTGCGTTCTTCGTCGGCGAAGACGCGCAGGTTGACGGTCTTTTCGACGATGTACTTCGCCTCTTCCTCCGTATCGTCCTTCGACACTCCCATCAGGACCACGAAGCCGGGTCCGATGCTGCCGAGCGTCTCGCCGTCCACGGTCACGAACGCGCTGGTGACTCGCTGGAGGAGGGCGCGCATGCTAGTAGGCCACTGCCTCTTTCTTGGTTTCGGACTTCGTCTCTGTCTTGGCCTCGGCCTTTGCCTCTGCCTTGGACTCCGCCTTTGTCTCGGCCTTGACCTCGGCCTTCTTCTCGTCCGCGCCCTTGTCGGACTCGGTCTTGGACGTCGCCACGTTCTTCTTGCCGTAGTCGTTCACGTAGAAGCCGCTGCCCTTGAAGACCACCGGCACGGCGCGGATGACGCGGCGGCTGGTCCCCTCGCACTTGGGGCAGGCCGTCACAGGCTCGGCAGAGAAGCTCTGGCGGAGCTCAAATTCGTTGCTGCACTTCTCGCAGGAATATTCGTAGATCGGCACTAAAACACCCTCCCTGGTCAACCGCATTAGCAGTCGGAATGGCTGTCTGCTAACCCTTTGCTAATTTAGCATGCACGCCAGTACGTGTCAAACCCTTCCCATTGCCGCGCCTAGTCCATGCTTCCATGCCCGCGACAACTCGTCCACGCCGGCCAGCGCTTCGCCGTTTAGCGTGAGCGAACCGCCGCCAACCTTGCCCAGGGAGACGAACGGGACGCCCTCCTGGCGGCATATCGAATCCAGCGCCTTGACCTTCGCCGCGGGCACGGAGACGACGATGCGCGACTGCTTTTCGCCGAAGAGTCCGGCGTCCGGTCGCCCGGAGACCTTGAACTCCAGGCTCGCCCCAACGTTGCCGGCGATACAGCTCTCCGCGATGGCCACCGCCAGACCGCCGTCCGAGCAATCGTGCGCCGAGGAAACGACGCCCTCGCGCACAGCCCGCCGGACCGCCTTCTGGACCGCTATCTCCAGGTTGATATCCAGCTCGGGCCTGCCGGCCACCTGCCCGTGTACCAGCTCGAGGTACTCGCTCCCCGCGAAGTTCTTCGGGTCGCCGTTCACCGACGCCTCGCCGAGTAGGACGATCGCGTCGCCCTCTTGCTTGAAGGCGATGGTCGCGTGCTTCGTAACGTCGTCCAGCAGGCCCAGCGCGCCGAGCATAGGGGTAGGGTAGATGGGAGCTCCGTGCGACTCGTTGTACAGGCTCACGTTGCCGCTAACGACGGGCGCGCCGATGGCCTTCGCGGCGTCGGCAATTCCCTTTATGCACATCTCCATCTGGTAGTAGATCTCCGGCTTCTGAGGGTTGCCGAAGTTCAGTCCGTCCGTCAGCGCAATGGGCTCGCCGCCGGCGCAGGAGACGTTCCTGCAGGACTCCGCGACGGTGATCATGCCGCCGACGTACGGGTCCAGGTAGCACAGGCGGCCGTTGCCGTCCACGGAGAGGGCGATGCCCTTGCTGGACGTGCCCTTCACGCGCAGCACAGCGGCGTCCGACCCGGGCGCGACGACGGTGTTGGTCTGCACCTGGTGGTCGTACTGCCGGAACACCGGCTCCTTGCTGGCGATGTTCGGGGATGCCAGCAGCTTCAGGAGCACCTCGCCCATCGACTGAGCCGGCTGAGGCGTCTTGCTCAGGTCGGCGGCCTGCGCCTTCTTCTGCCACTCCGGCACGACGCCGGTGAGGCGGTACTTGGGAGCATCGATGAGCAGGTCCACCGGCAGCTCGCCAACGAGCTTGTCTCCGTCGAAGAAGCGGGCGGTGTTGCCCTCGGTGGCTTTGCCGATAACGACGGCGTGCAGGTCCCACTTGGAGAGGAGCTGCTTCGCGGCGTCCTCGTGTCCCGCCTTGACGACGATAAGCATGCGCTCCTGCGACTCCGACAGCATCACCTCGTACGGCGTCATGCCGGACTCGCGGCGGGGGACGCGGGAGACATCGATGTCCATTCCGGTGCCGCCCTTGTGGGCCGTCTCGACGGACGAGCTAGACAGGCCGGCCGCGCCCAGGTCCTGCAGGCCGGCGATGTGCTCTGTGCCCACGATCTCCATGCACGCCTCGATGAGCACCTTCTCAAGGAAGGGGTTGCCCACCTGTACCGTCGGGCGGAGCTCGCGCTCCTCTTCGAAGGTGCGGGATGCCAGGCCGGACGCGCCGTGGATGCCGTCGCGGCCAGTATCCGCGCCGACGAGCATGAGGAGCGTCCCGGGCTGGTCGGTCGTGGCGCGGACGAGCTTGTCCTTCTGCACCAGGCCGACGCACATGGCATTCACGAGCGGGTTGCCGGCGTACGCGGGGGAAAAGTAGATCTCGCCGCCGACATCCGGGACGCCGATGCAGTTGCCGTACCCGGATATGCCGGCAACCACGCCGTCGAACAGGTAGCGGTTGCGCTTGTCTGTGAGCGGGCCGAACCGGAGCGAGTTCAGGAGGGCGATGGGCCGTGCGCCCATCGCGAAGATGTCGCGCACGATGCCGCCCACGCCGGTAGCCGCGCCCTCGTAGGGCTCTATAGCAGACGGGTGGTTGTGCGACTCTATCTTCATCACGATCGCCAGGCCGTCGCCGATATCAACCGCGCCGGCGTTCTCCTTGCCCTGCTCGACCAGCAGGCGCGGGCTCTTCTGGCCGGCGAACATCTTCAGCAGGAGCTTGGAGTGCTTGTAGCCGCAGTGCTCGCTCCAGAGCGAGCCGAAGAGGCCGAGCTCCAGCATATTCGGCTCGCGCCCGAGCCGCTCGACGATGAGCTCGTACTCCGTCTCGGAGATTGCGAGCTCGTCCAGTGTCTTCTTGGATACAGGCATGGTAGGGACTCCGGTCTGTCTTCTTTTCTCGTAGCCTGCACGATTTATCGTGCCCGGCTGCTGACACCCAGGGGAACAGCACAGGCGCGATGAATCGCGCGGGCTACACAAATCGTGGCTGCCCGCACTCGGCGGCGCAGCCACGGTCTTCAATGGCACGGTGGTCCGTTTCTACTACTACCCCGCCGGGACGGCGGCGCGGCTCTTGCCGGAGACGTGGTTGATGATAGACTGGAATATCACCTTGCCGTCTTCTCCGCCCAGTAGCGCCTCGCAGCAACGCTCGGGGTGCGGCATCATCCCCAGCACGTTCCCGGCGGCGTTGGTGATGCCCGCGATGTTGTTGAGCGAGCCGTTGGGGTTCGCTTCGGGCGTTATCCGCCCGTCCGGCGTGCTGTAGCGGAAAATCACGCGCCCGCTCGCCTCCAGCTCGGCGAGGGTCTTCTCATCGGCGTAGTAGTTGCCCTCGCCGTGGGAGATCGGGACACGCAGGACCTGCCCCTTAATGGCGGCGTTCGTGAACGGCGTGTCCGTGTTCTCAACGCGGAGGTCAACCCAGTCGCACCTGAACTGCAGGTTCACGTTGCGGGTGAGCACGCCAGGCAGCAGCCGCGCCTCGCAGAGTATCTGGAAGCCGTTGCAGATGCCGATGACCAGCCTGCCGGACGCCGCGAACTTCTCAACCGCGCCCATCACAGGCGCAAAGCGCGCGATTGCGCCGGTGCGCAGGTAGTCACCATAGGAGAACCCGCCGGGGAGTATGACACAATCGAACCGGGAAAGGTCCGTCTCCTTGTGCCACACATACTCGGCCTCCTGGCCCAGCACACCCTTGACCGCGTGGTGGCAGTCGGTGTCGCTCCAGGTGCCGGGGAAAACTATGATGCCGAATCTCATTGGCCCTCAACCTCTTCATCGCGCTCCCAGCCCCGTTCCGGAGTGGGAGAATATCGCCTGCCTATTGCCTCTTGAGGATAGACTGGACGACCTCGTTGATCATCTTGCCGTCGGCCTTGCCCTTGAGCTGCGGCGCCAGCTTGCCCATCACCTTACCGATGTCCTGCGGTCCCTTCGCGCCCACCTCGGCCACTGTCTTCTCGGCGATCACGCGGACCTCCGCCTCGGTCATCTGCTTTGGCAGGTACTCCATGATGACCTTGAGCTGGGCCTCTTCCTTATCGACGAGGTCCTGGCGGTTGCCCTGCTTGAACATCTCAATGCTCTCGCGGCGCTTCTGAGCCTGCTTGCTGAGCATCTCGGCAATCGCGGCGTCGTCGGACGGCTTCTGCCGCTCGATCTCCTGGTACTTGATCTCCGACCTCAGGTGGCGGATGACCAGGAGCCTGTCGGCGTCCTTGCTCCGCATCGCCTGCTTCATGTCTTCGTCAAGCCTCTCCCTGAGCGACATAACTACCTTCCGTAACCGAAAATTCGAATTTCGAAACCACATTGGGAGTATAGAATTACCGGTATAGGGTGTCAAGGAAGCCCAGATATGGGAGAATATGGCGCTGGAGGGTGCAAATGGGCCGATTCAACTTTGTCGCTCGGGTCCTGCTCGCCGCCATCCTGGCGGCCGGCGCGGTTGTCGCCATGGCGTGCGAGGTTGAGCCGGGACTGCTGGAGCAGGGGCAGACCGCAGCCTCAGACGGGAGACTCGGAGACGCCTCCACTGCCTTCAGCGGCGCTATTAACGAGGACCCGAA
The DNA here is from genome assembly GCA_016872355.1 of SAR202 cluster bacterium. Taxonomy (NCBI): domain Bacteria; kingdom Bacillati; phylum Chloroflexota; class Dehalococcoidia; species SAR202 cluster bacterium. Next base: position 19,316 of record VGZY01000050.1, read on the forward strand.
CAACCCGGACCCTTACCTGGCGCGCGGCGACGTTTACATGCAGCGCGGAGAGCCGGACCGGGCCGTCGTCGACTACGGCCAGTACATCCGCCTGAGCCGCTCGGACGCTACCGGATACCTGAAGCGCGGGCAGGCATACCTTGAGCTGAGGGAGTACGACAAGGCGCTGCTGGACTTGAACGAGGCGCTGAAGCTGGACGCCTCGTTGGCCGCGGCGTATGTGGGCAGGGCAAAGGCGTACCTGGCCGTCGACCGGCCGGAGCAGGCGCTCTCCGACCTTGACCGCGCAACCACATTGACGAACAGGAGCGCGGAAGTATACGCTCTCCGCGCAAAGGCCCACCTGGCGCTCGGCGCAGTGCAGCAGGCGCTCAGGGATGCGAACGAATCGGTCACAATGGATGGCTCGCTCGCCTTGGCTTTCGCCGCCCGCGCGGCCGTGTACGCCGCCTCCGGCAACGACGCGCGCATGCGTGAGGACTACGCAAAGGCGCTTGATCTGGGCTACCCGCGTTCGGACCTGGACGCCGAAATCCGGGCCGCGCAGAACCAGGACTGAGGAGGGATCCGGCCCGCCATGCTATACCAGATAATGGTCGTCATCCACATACTCGCCTCAGTCATACTCGTGGGCGGGGGCTTCCTGCTGGGAACGGTCGCGGTGCCCACCATCCGCAAGGAAGTTACGCCTCCGCCCGCCGGGTTCAAGCTGATAGGTCAGATCGGCCGCAGGTTCCGCCCAATCTCGTGGACGATGATCGGAATCCTAGTAGTCACGGGGCTCTATCTCATGATGGACCACTGGAGCGTGTCCTTCAGCGACCTCTTAACCGGGGACGGGCATTTTGTGCGCTACCTGCAGGCCAAAGTGGGCTTCGTCGGTCTCGCGATCGCCCTCGCCGCCACTCACGACTTCATTCTCGGCCCCAGAGTTGCCGAGCGAATGCAGAAAGCTCTCGCCGCCGGCGGCCCCATCCCGCAGGAAGTGATCGGCCTCCGGATGCGCATGCTCATGCTGGCCCGCCTGAACGGGGTGGTTGGCATCATTATTATCGTCATCGCAGGTCTGATGATCAGACCGTAGGCGGCCATCTCCGATTGCTGAATCCACCCCGTTGGGCGCCGAAAGTTCGGCGCCCATTTTCTTTTGCCGGCATTCACTGGATATTCACGGCGCATCGAGACATCTTCACGCCGATTTGACACGGAAAACGCACGATATTCACTACTCGGAGTGCGATTGGGGCCGGGCAGGCAGTGACAGACCGGCCGAACGGCGTTATACTCTCCGAGATGTCTGTTTGGAGTAGGAGACGTAATGGCCGCCGGGGAGATGACCGCTTTCGAGAGTCCCATAGACGTGATGCTTGCGATTCACAAGGCGCTGTCCGCTGAGGCCGCGAGAGTGCAGGGGATGGTGGAGTCGCTGCAGCCGGGCGAGTCTCTTCAGCCCCTGCGCCTGGCGTTTAACGGGTGGGCATCCCAGCTTATGTACCACGCCGAAGTGGAAGACCGCCTTATGACCGGGCCGATCGACTCGCCCGCGGCGCGCACGAACGAGGCGGAGCACCAGGTGCTCGGCCGCCTCGAGGCCGAAATTAAGGCGTACTGGGACAGCCGGAACGCGATGGGACTTGAGACACAGCTTCGCGAGGCGATCCGAGCGCTGCACGAGGAGCAGCACCTCAAGCTGATGGAGAAGCTGGAGGACGTTCTGGGCGCGCTGAACGACGAGGTTGGCAAGACACGCCTGGTCGCCCGGACAAAGCGCTACATCTATGGCAAGGTAGTTGAGCTGCGAATCACACAGGATGACCACTTTGAGAGCGAAGAGGCGTTCGTGCTGCCGTATGTGCGCGAGCGCATGGGCTTCGGCCAGCAGGCGCTTATCGCCCGCAGCCTGCTGGTGGACGAAGGCTCGGACACGCCGGACTGGGTGATGGGCTTTGTTACCGAGAGGATCACGGAAAGTGAGTGCGCCGCCCTCAAGGCATACGTCGCATCCCTCCCGCAGGCGGTAAAGGCGTAGCGGCGCTACCCCTCCAGCTTTGCCATGGCGCGGCGGATGTCGCGGAGGACGCGGTCCTTGCCGAGCACCTCCATGGTCTGGAAGAGGGGAGGGGCCACCTGGAGGCCTGTGGTGGCCACGCGTAGCGTCCCCAGGAGCTGGCCCGCCTTGATGCCGAGCTGGTCCGCGAGCGGCCGCAGCGCGCCCTCAAGCGTCGCCGCGTCGAATGCGCCCAGCGGCGCCAGCGCCGCCAGAGAGCGCTCCAGCGCCTGCTTCGTCGTCGCATCGTCCGTCTTTTTCTGGATGAGCTCGTCCTTGCCGTAAGGCGCCGGGTCTGCCATGAAGAACGGTATCATCCCCGCTGCCTCTTTCAGCGTCTTCAGCCGTTCCTGTATCAGAGGCACTATCTTCAGCAGGAGATCCCGCTGCGGCACGCGAGGAAGCTCCTCCGGCGGGTACGCCGACCAGAAGTCCAGCAGCGCGTCCGCCAGCCCCTCTGCCGGAAGCCCCCTGATGTACACGCCGTTCATCCAGTTGAGCTTCTCGATGTTGAAGATCGCCGCCGACTTGGTTACCCGCTCCAGCGAGAACTGCCTGATCAGCTCCTGGGGCGAGAGGATCTCCGTCTTGTCGTCCAGCGACCATCCCAGCAGCGTGAGGAAGTTGAGCAGCGCCTGCGGCAGGTAGCCCAGCGCCCTGTACTCCATGACGGACGTTGCCCCGTGACGCTTGCTGAGCTTGGAGCGGTCCGGCGCAAGGATGATCGGCAGGTGGGCGAACCGTGGCGGCTCCCACCCTAGCGCAGCGTAGAGCTGCAGGTGACGCGGCGTGCTGGGCAGCCACTCCTCCGCCCGCAACACATGCGTGATCTTCATGTGGCGGTCGTCCACCACGTTCGCCAGGTGGTATGTGGGGAAGCCGTCCGACTTCAGCATTACAAAGTCGTCCACCAGCCTGTTCTCGAACGACACCTCGCCGCGAATAAGGTCGTTCACGGTTGAGACGCCCTCCATCGGCATTGCGAAGCGGACCACCTGAGGCCCACCCTTCGCCGACTCGGCCTCGCGGTCGGCGGCGCTCAGTGAGCGGCAGCGGCGGTCGTACATCGGCGGCTGCTTCCGCTCCATCTGGTCCTTGCGCACCTGCTCCAGCCGCTCCGGGGAGCACGTGCAGCGGTACGCTTTGCGCTTGGCCACCAACCTGTCCGCAACCTCGCGGTACATCGGAAGCCGCTCGGACTGCACGTACGGCCCGTAGGCGCCGCCTACGTCAGGCCCCTCGTCCCAGTCCAGCCCCAGCCACTTCATCGCCCCATAGATCGCCTCCACGGTGCCCTCAACCTTGCGGGCCTGGTCGGTGTCCTCGATGCGTATGATAAACGCGCCACCGGCCCCGCGGGCCATGAGCCAGTCGAAAATGGCGGTGCGAATGTTGCCCACGTGCGGCTCGCCGGTGGGGCTCGGAGCGAATCTGACGCGTACGTGATCAGCCATGGGTGAATGGACCTCCGAAGGCATTCTAACACGCCCCATAGCTACGCTCTACCCGCGCGACGTTGGCCGTTGCTGCGTACGGGAGGCCTTCCGGACAGTCTGAGCGCTTGGTGGCTGGCCCCCCGTAGAGCCCCATCACCTGGAAACTGCCGCCCAGAAAAGCCCGGATTCTGTCAATGCTCAGTGACTTTGTCAGTCTTACTGCTCAGTGATTTTGTCAGTACGACTGGTTTTGGTTGAATCAGTCTCGATCTCCAAGGGTGATCTTGAGCCGGCTTTCGATCCTTGGGCGTGGAGAGGGGCGTGCTGGAGACGGACCCGTCTCCAGCACGCCCCTCTCCACGCTTGCCCGCCTGAGCTTTTCTTCGCCTTGCTCGCAGGACTGCGGGTCTTAG
>VGZY01000051.1 GCA_016872355.1 SAR202 cluster bacterium
GTAGCATGTTGTTTAGAGCTCTGCCTGACATGTTCTTCTACCTGGGGGACCCGAACATACCGTCATCCACCAATGGCCTTGAAGGCTACTTCTCCAGGCTCAAAGCTCGATACCGTCAGCACAGGGGACTGAGCACGAACAATCGCTATCAGTATTTCACTTGGTACTTTTACCTTGTACCACGCTGATCACACATTTTCTGCAAATATGCCCATTTCGACGACGCTCCGGGAGGAGAAATCTAAGTGGTTGCATTCGGTCACGTAGGCAACCACGTATCGCTTCCCTTGCCACCCTGAGCGGCAGCGAAGGGTCTAAGGCCCTGACCCTGGATAACGACCAGTGCTCCTGGCAAGGTCTGTAGTCCCTTCGCTTGCGCTCAGGGTGGCAAAGTTATTCAGGGTTCTATGTCCGCGACGTCAGAGTTTTCACGCCTGCTCTCCTACAGCCCCACCTTATCGATTATCCTGCGCAGGTGGTCCGCGCCCATCCTGATCGCGTCGCGGTCGCTGCAATTGTTGTACTTCTGGCCCTCGTACACCACGGAGACCGCGCCGTTGTAGTTCACGCTCTTGAGCATGCGGATGATGCGCTCGTAATCGAAATACTCCTCTTTACCGCTGTCGATCTTGTAGATCTTCGCGCGCACGTACGAGGCGTGCGCCACCACCTCTTCCATGTAGTCGTATATCTTTATGTTGGGCTGGAAGTTGGCCGTCCCCTGGCCCGTGCCGTAGTCCGGCCACCACTGGCCCGTGTCCATGATAATCGTCACGTTGGGGCGGTTGATCGCCTTCCACGCGCGGAGGATGTCCGAGCCGTGCGGGCGTGCAGGGGGAGCATGGTTGTGGAGGCCCAGGCTTACCGCCTTCGTGGCCGCGTAGTCGGCGACGTCCTGGAACGCCTTGATCGTGTCCGCCCAGGTCTTCTGGGGGTTGGGGTCGTCGTCCTTCGGCCGGCCGCACATGAGCCGGATCATCGGCGAGCCCAGGAAGACGGCGATGTCCACGTCCGCCTTCGCCTTGGCCACCTTGTCTGCGATCTCCGGCGGCGTCCCGGCGAACCCGCCGCCGGAGCCAAGGTAGCCGATCGGCAGGCCGTGGTCGCGCGCGCGGTACTTGAGTTTGCTCAGGTACTCCGGCGACTTCGACGCAAACCCCTTCCCCAGGTGGTACTCCACCACGTCCAGCCGTATCTCCTTCGCAAAGTCCGTGAACTCAATCACGTCCATCACGTTGCCGTCCGGCTGCACCAGGAACGCAAAGCTGCCTACCTTGATCACTGGCGGCTCCTTTCATGCAAGACGCAAGAATATTTCGAACCGTGGAACTGGCTGGGCGGCATTCTACCACAAACGGTCTGAAGGAGACGCTGCCTGTATACTGTAGCCTGCCCCGATTAATCGGGGCCAGTGTCGCCAACATACAACGCTGGCGAACAACACTGGCGCGATGAATCGCGCGACTACAAAATCGGGAATAGGGACTGTCCCGCATGCCGTCCTTCAAGCCACAAAAACTCGCCCTGATCACCGGCGCATCCAGCGGCATCGGATATGCCACAGCCCTCCACATGGCCCAGAAGGGCTACCGCGTCATCGGGACCTCTCGCAGCATGGCGCGCCTTGAGGGACTCGGTCGCGAAGCGGCGGCGAATCGGCTGCCGGTGACTGCCGTTGAGCTGGACATCAACTCCGCGCAGGCGGTGGACGATGAGATGCCGCGCCTGCTGGAAGAGCATGGGCCTGTCGACGTGCTCGTCAACAACGCCGGCTATAGTCTCTGGGGGCCGATGCAGACTTTAACCGAAGAAGAGCTGAAGGCAGTGTTCGAGACAAACTACTTCGCGGCCTTCCGGCTCATCAAGCACGTGCTTCCCGGGATGATAGAGCGGCGGAGCGGACACATCATAAACATGAGCTCCATCGTCGGCCGCATGGGCACGCCGTTCAACGGCGCGTACGTGTCTACGAAGTGGGCGCTGGAGGGGATGAGCGAGTCGCTGCGGACGGAGGTATGGCCGTTCGGCGTGCGCGTATCGGTCGTGGAGCCGGGGCTGTACCGCACGAACTTCTTCACATCGCAGGTGCGCGGCACGGCATCGGAGGACAAAGCGTCGCCGTACCACCCGTACGTCGCCCGCTTCGATGCCCGGCACAAGACCTACAACGTCTTCGGCAAAGACCCCGCGCAGGTCGCGAAGGTCGTCCATCGCATCGCCCGCTCGCGCCGCCCGGCCTTCCGCTACCCGGTCGGAATCGAGTCCACCTTCGGCACCTTCGGCAAGAAGGTGGTCCCTGAGCGACTCTTCCAGTGGGCCCTCAGCCGCTTCACCCTGCGGTGAAGATCAAATTCGTAATTCGTAATTCTCCTACCCCTTCCCCACCATGTGCATGAACTCGGCGCTCTTGAGCTCGTGGTCGAGCACCGAGCGGATGTAAGTGGAGAGCAGCCTGCTCACCTCGGCGAGTAGAGGAGGGGAGAGCTTCAGCCCGGCCACCGCATCGTACGGCGCCCGCTGGAAGTTCCTCAGCACCTTGATGGCATTTAGGGATAGCCGCATCGAAACGCCGTCGGTCTGCCCCTTGCAGTCGGCGCACAGCAGCCCGCCCATCGCGCACGAGAAGGTGTGGTCGCCCGGTTCCAGCACTGCGTGGCACTCGACGCAACGCTGCAGCTCCGGCCCGAAGCCCCCCGCGCCGAGCACCCGCACCTCGAAGTGCCTCAGGAGAATGGCAGGGTCATTAACCGTCTGTAACAAGCTCAGCGCGCCGATAAGCAGGTCGAACTCGGCGGAGTTCGCCGCGTGCTCCTGGGCAAAGCTCTCGACAATCTCGGCAAGGTACATCCCAACCGAGAGCTTCGACAGGTCTTCGCGGAGGGCGCGGAAGCTGTCCAGCGTCGCCGCCTCGGTCACATGGTCAAGCTCCCGCCCATGCGCGAGCGAAACCTGCACGAGAGTCAGCGGCTCCAGGTGCCCCGCAAGCCTGCTTCGGGCTTTTCGGATGCCGCCCGCGACCGCTCGCACCTTCCCCCGGTCGGCAGTGTAGAGCGTGACAATGCGGTCCGCCTCCCCCAGCGGCTTCTGCTTGAGAACAATCCCGGTGGTCTGGTAGCTTCGAAGACGTGACAAGAGGGACCTCGCGGCGCCGGCCCGCTTCCATATCTTCGTAGGGGCGCACAGACGTGCGCCCGTTCCCTGCCTACGATTACGATTGCTGTTACCAAGGGGGGGCGCACGTCTGTGCGCCCCTACGAAATCCTGCACTATCCTTCTTCCTGCCCACTGCCTACTGCCGTCCTAAAACTCCTGCCGCCCCTCTATCGCCCTGCCCAGCGTCACCTGGTCCGTGTACTCCAGGTCGCCGCCTACCGGCAGCCCGCGCGCGGGGCGGGTGATCTTCACCCCCAGCGGCGACATCAGCCTGTGTATGTACATCGATGTCGCCTCGCCCTCCAGGTTCGGGTTGGTAGCAAGGATGATCTCCTGCACCTCGCCGCTCCGCAGCCGCTCCAGCAGCGGCCGTATCTTGAGGTCCTCCGGGCCCACGCCGTTCATCGGCGAGATGACGCCGTGCAGGACGTGGTAGGTGCCGTGGTATACCCCAGTGCGCTCCAGCGCGTGCACGTCCAGCGGCTCCTCCACCACGCATATCCGCGTCCGGTCCCGCCGTCCGTCCTCGCAGATATCGCAAAGCTCTGCTTCGGTGATGTTGAAGCACCGCCCGCACAGGACAATGCGCTCTTTTACGGCGAGGATCGCCTCTGCCAGCGCCCGCGCTTCGTCCGCAGGCATGCGCACCAGGTAGTAGGTAAGCCGCTGCGCGGTCTTCGGTCCGATTCCGGGCAGCTTGTTGAACTCCTCCACAAGCCGCCCAACCGGCTCCGCGGACGAGAAGGACTGAATGGTCATTCAGGTACGTTTCAGAATGTTTATTCTATAGTTCAATTATACACCTGGGACCTTACATCAACCCGGGAATCTTCATGCCGCCGGTAAGAGCGGACATCTTGGCGTTCGCCATCTCCTGCGATTTGTCTATGGCGTCGTTCACGGCTGTAAGGACCAGGTCCTCAAGGATCTCCACCTCTTCCTTTGAGACCGCCTCGGGATCGATCTTGATAGATTGCACAACCATCTTGCCCGTTACTACAACCTTCACCACGCCGCCGCCCGCGGAGCCCTCCGCGGTGGCCGACTCCAGCTCTTCCTGGAGCTGCATCATGCGCTTCTGGAGCTGCTGGGCCTGCTTAATCATGTTTTTGTTCATCATTCGGTCCCTCCTCTGTTTCGCCGGTAACGCGCGCGCCCATGGACTGTGCGGCGCGCACAAGGGCGCTCTTCTGGGCGGCGGTCTGCCTGGGGCCGTTGCCCTGGCCATTCATTATCTGCGTCTTGAACTCGTACTTCGCGCCGAGTATCTTCGCGAAGGTGTCCTGCAACACGCGCCGCGTCGGCGGGTCGTCTATCTCCTCCTGCATCCCTTCCCGGTAGAAGGGGTGCTTGAAGAGGAGGACGATCGTCGTGTCCGTTATTTCCCGGGCAACGCACATTGAAAGCAGCGCGCGCAGGTTCTTCTTCTTGCCGTTGGTCCGCCGGAGCGCGTTGAGGATGTTGTTCCACTGCGCCTCAAGCTGTCCCGGCGCATCCCCGGCGGCCACCGGCGAAACGGGCGCCGGCGCCTCCTCAGGCCCCGGCATGTCCTGGGGCTGCGGGGCATGGGCCGTCCGGGACGGGGTCCGCGCGGCCGGGGCCGGAGGCGGTGTAGCCGCGCGGGCGGGCTTATGCGCCGGCGGTTGTTGCGCCGGTTGCTGCGCGGCGGCGGGCGGCCGCTGCGGCTGCTGAGGCGGCGGCGTCTGGGCGGTCGGCGCAGGCTGCTTGAACGGCGGCGCATACGACTGCGCGCGCTGTGTGGGCGGCGCATGGGACGGGGCCGCAGGCTGTGCGGGCGCAGCCTGTTCCAGGGACGCTTCCACCAGAGCCAGCTCTAGCGGCAGCGATGTAACGGCGTCGCGCTTGATCTCCACCTTGGCGAATATCTTCAACGCCCTGACAAGCTGGTCCAGGCTGCAGGAGCCCGCGAGCGTCTTCAGGTCGGCCTTCAAATGGTCCGCATATCCCTGCGTGGCGTCCACGCCGGACTTGATGAGCAGCAACGTCCTGAGGTGCTCCAGCACGCCCCTGTGAAAGTGACGGAGGTCGTTCCCGTCCGACGCGACCCGGTTGATGACCGCCAGTCCCTCGGGCACGGCCTTCCTGACGATGTGTCCCGCCAGCTCCAGCGCGCGCTCGTCGCTGCCCATTTCGAGGAGGTCGCGGACCTTCTCTTCCGAAAGCGGCGAGCCATAGGAGACTATAGCCCGCTCAAGGAGGTTTTCAGTATCGCGCAGGCTGCCGTTACCGGCCCTTGCAAGCAGCCAGAGCGCCGGGGGCTCGAACACCACGCCCTCGGCGTCGCACAGCTTTTTCAGTGTGGCGACCGCGCTGTCGATCGGGATTCGGCGGAAGTCGAACCGCTGGCAGCGGGAGATTATCGTCGCGGGTAGCGAGTGGGCCTCTGTTGTGGCCAGTATTAAGATGGCGTGCGCGGGAGGCTCCTCGAGCGTCTTCAGCAGCGCGTTGAACGCGGGAGGAGTCAGCATGTGCACTTCGTCGATGATGTAGACCTTGTACATGGCCTCGTTAGGACTGAAGCGCACCTTGTCCCGCAGGTCGCGGATGTCCTCGATTCCTCGGTTGCTCGCCGCGTCTATCTCGATCAGGTCCATCGCGCGGCCCTCGGAGATGGAGACGCAGATAGCGCACGTGTCGTCCGGCTCGCCGTTCTTCGGCGATCGGCAGTTGACGGCCTTCGCCAGCGCGCGGGCCGTGCTCGTCTTGCCCGTGCCGCGCGGGCCGCAGAACAAATAGGCGTGGGCTATCCGCCCCTGCATCACCGCATTCCGCAAGGTCTGCGTAACGGCGTCCTGCCCGACCACCTGGTCGAGCCGCTTCGGCCGCCATTTCCTGTACAGCACTTCGCCCATCTGTATCCCTATGCCCTCAACTCACCACTCTCAATTCTTAACTCTCAATTCTCAACTCTCAACTCTTGACTAACTACTAACTACCAACTACTTACTACTCACCCCCCACACCTTCCCCATCACCGCCTTTTCTATCGCCTGCATCACCACCTGCTCGTCCGGCTCCTCGTGGTCGTGCCCAAGCAGGTGAAGTATGCCGTGGGTTATCAGGAGGGAAAGCTCCCTCCCCACCGTGTGGCCCGCCTGCTCCGCCTGGCGCTGTGTTTGCGGGTAGGAGATGATCACCTCGCCGATCGGCAGCTTCTCCTCCGGCGGTAGCACAAACTCAAATCCCGTGGCGTCACGGCCGGACCGGTCGTCTTCCCCATAGTATTCCCCCTCATGCTCAAATGAAAAGGAGAGGACGTCCGTGTTTTCGTCCAGCCCACGGTGCTCCTTGTTCAGGGCCCTCACATCCTCATCGCCCGTTATGACGATGCTCACCGCCGCGTTCGGGTCGTCGCAGTCTTCGTCCAGGGTCAGGGCTGCGATCCTGACGAGCCAGAGCTCGTCGAGCAGGCCCTCGTACTCTTCCATTATCTGAACGTCGATGTCGTAAGGGGCCATGAGTGATCCGGGCGGTTAGAATAGAGTTGACGGGGTCGGAGCTATTATACCCTCTCGCCGTTCCCCTATTGCCAAAAGCGGTCGGCCGGTCGCAGGCGACTCGGACTCGTTCCAGGAGGGGCCATGCTAAAGCTCATTGCTGCTTTGCTCGCGCTTACGATTGCGGCGCTCGCTGCCGCCTGCGACCGGTAAGCCGGGACACCGCCGCCGGGTGCAACCGCCACGCCTGCCGCAACGGCCGCCGCAGCGGTCGTCGTGACCAGCTCCGCGTTTGCGGAGGAGCAGGCCATACCGGTCAAGTACCCCTGTGACGGAGAGAACATTTCTCCGCCGCTGAAGTGGTCAGGGATGCCGGCGCAGGCTGTGACATTGGCCCTGATAGCCGACGACCCCGACGCCGGTAGCGGGACGTTCGTTCACTGGGTGGCATTCAACTTCGCGGGTAACATGACGGAGCTGGCGGAGGGGGTCTCTGGCAAGATGCCGGCATCGATAGTTGAGGGCAGAAACGGGGCGGGAGCGGCCGGTTACCGCGGGCCATGCCCGCCGAGCGGCAACCACCGGTATTTCTTCAAAATCTACGCGCTCGATACCACACTCAACCTGGGCGCGAACGCCACAAAGCAGGACGTGGAGCGCGCGATGGCCGGCCACATCCTCGCTCAGGGCGAGCTCATGGGCCGCTACCAGCGGCAATAGCCGCCGGCCCGGGCCTGCTCTACACCGCATCCAAGCAGAATAATCCAAGTCGAGGTGTCTTAGTGTCGTGAGACTTGGCGGATCGTATGGAATCTGGAACATTGGACGTCTGCACGCCCATGGTGCGGGGCCGGATTTGGGGAGCGCTGAAGGCGCGGGATAACTTAGCCCAGGGTACCGGACCGAAGAATAATCTCTTGCCTGACCAGAGATTAGGTCGCCCTTTCAGGGCTCAAAATCTATTCGATCCGGTGACCCAGGGCTGCGTGCCTTCGCAGAGCCTTCGGCACTTCGCCCTGGGCTGAGATAACCCGCCCTTTCAGGGCTCCCCAAGCCAACCCCATCCTCATGGGCGTCCGACAGTAATGGGCGATGACACGGGCGCGGCGTTGCTAATGAAACTCGGGCCGCGAACCCTCTCTTATTTCGCCCCGGGGGTGGGGCTGCCCGAGGGCGTGGTTGCCTGGGCCAGCGTTCCGCTCTCGGCGATTTCAAGGATCGCCTCGAACTCCTCGTACGACTTCACCCCCACCATCGTCTTCACAAAGGTCTGCAGGTCCGGAATGGCCATACGGAGCCGGGCCAACTGCGAGCCGATGGGGCTGGACGACTCACCGCCCTCCGCGTAGGTGCCGAAGAACGCGAAGAAGGCCTGGTTGATCTTGCGTATGTTGTAGCCTCTGGCTACAAATACCTGGCGGCGCTCCTCCATGTAGGTCTCCGCCTCCAGGTAACGCCCTTCGGCCAGCAGCGTGTCCACCTGCTCGCGGGTCGCGCGCATCTCCTTGTGATAGTTGAATGCGGCCGGTACAGGGCTGACTGCCGGTGTGGACGTGCTCGCAGGCGCCTCGATGACCGGCTGCGGAATGGTGCCTCCCAGCCTCAAGTACGCGGCGTCGCCCAGCTCCCGCCCAACCATGTCGGCGAAGGTCTCGTTAAGCGTCATCATGTCGCCGTTGGCGAACATATTCTGTCCAAGCGGCCGGAAGAATATATAGTGGTGCAGCCACTCGTGGGCAGACACCTGGAGGGTCTGCCTCAACGGCATGGTATTTACAACGCATGCCGGGAACGTCGCCAGCCCGCCGATGTCGACCACCAGGCCGGAAAGGTTATAGTCCTCCTTGAGCCTGTCTTCCATTGCGTCGCTCTGCTCAAGGCTGGTGTCCGCCTTCAGAAGCACTTCGTACTTGCGGCTGATGCCGTCCCTCGGCGAAACGATCAGCACCTTGGGGGGGTCCGTAAGCCGTATGTCCGTGGGCGGGAACACCAGCCCGAACCGGCTGTCCAGTCCCGCCTCCCTCGCAGCAGAGGAAATGTGAGACTCGATGATCTCTTCGACCTCATTGCGAAGCGCGTTGCGCTTGCTCTTCAGATCGTCGAGCTGGGCCTGGTATTCTGCGACGCCGGCAAGGCTGTCGATGCCGGTGCGGGCCGCCTGGGCGTTCATATCCGCCTTCACCCGGTCTATGTCCCGGCCCAGGCCGAAGTAATTGTCCAGTATCTCCCGGTCGCTCTCTTCATTGCCGTTCCACGGCAAAATGGAGGCCGCAAGATGCACCCACTTGTCCGGGATGTTGACGACTTCCCACTGCACCAGGTTGTACTTGTGGCGCAGCGCCACGCGCTCGGCCGGGCTGAGGTTGATTACATCGCTGTTCATTCCGAGAAGGATGACAGGGAGCATTATGGCAAGGGTGCCATATTTCAGTGTGCGCCCAAATCCCCTGGATAGCCTGGTGATGCTCATTTCCGTCCTCGGCCCGCGCCTACAACCCATAGCCCGAGTAATCTACCTCGACCCGGACTCGCATATAATAGGGCCGCAACTTGCGTTAGGCCATATTTTCGCTTAAAGTAGTCCAGATCGACTATTTTGCGCTCTTACCGGCCGGCGCAGCTGCGCCCATACTTGATGAAACGTTTTCCTCCCAATAACGGTATTGATTCATTGAATATAGCACTCGATGGATTATGGTTCCACGTCCTGACCGAGTAAATCGAACGGCTATTACGGAGCTAGGCGCTATCTAGGAGCCGGTAAGGACTAACGCATGAGAATCGGCATTCTCGGCTGCGGCTCTTTTGGCCTTGCGGCGGCCATAGAGCTGCGGTTGCGAGGTCACGCAGTGACCGCCCTCGACCAGGGCGTTGTGCCGAACCCTCGTGCAACGTCGACTGACGTTTCGAAGGCCATTCGCCGCACCATGTACGGCGATCACCATAGCTACGTGGAGCTGGTTGAGCAGGCCGGCCAGGGCTGGCGGCGATGGGAGGAGCGGTGGAGAGAGAAGGTATATCACCAGACCGGCATGCTGAATATCTTCCGCAGCTTCGGCCCCGGCACCCCCCGCCTACGAGAACTGGCGCTACCTGAATAGCCGCGGCGCTGGGCTCGATGTCTTCTACGGCGAGATGGCCCGCCGCCGATTCACCCATTTCCGGCTCAGGCCTTCGGATGTGTGCGTCTACGATGGGTGGGCGGGTTACGTTGAGAGCGGCCGCGCCGTGGGCCTCATGGCGCGTATGGCAAAAGAAGAAGGAGTCGAGATCCGGGAGAGCGCTCCTGTACGCGCAGTTGCCGAGGATGGCCGCGGCCCGCACGTAGCCCTCGATGGGCGCGTTGAGCGTTTCGACGCGGTCGTCGTTGCGGCAGGTGCATGGACCGGGAAGCTGCTGCCGGAAACCGGCCCGAACATCAAGGCCGTGCTCCACCAGATGGTCCTGATCGAGCCGCACGATGCCCAGCTATTCTCCCACGCGCGTTTCCCCGTTTGGGCTGACGACCAGGAGCATGCCAGGTGGTATGGCTTCCCACTCCTGCGCGAAGGCTGGGTGAAGGTCGCAATGGAGAACGCGGCCCCGCAGTGGACCCGGACGTCGATCGCGCCGGGACACCGGAATTCATCGCCGAAGCAATGGAATTCCTGCGGGACCGCATACCGGAGATGGCAAAGGGGAGAGCAGTTGAGGCCCGGGGATGCCTTTATGAGAACTCACCGGACGACCACTTCATTATCGACCGGCTGCCCGGCAGGGAGCGCATCTTCGTCGCGGCAGGGGGCAGTGGTCACGGCTTCAAGTTCGGCTCGTCTATCGGTCCGGTGATAGCCGACGCAGTGGAAGACAGGCAGAACCCCCTTGGCGACCTGTTCCGGGTAAAAGGTCGCCTGCAGTCCCCCGGTGAGATTGAACGGTCCAACTTCTCTTCCCGAGGCTTCGCAGTGCCTGGCGGAGGCGCAGAATGAATATCGCCGTAGTCGGTGCAGGGGTCTTCGGCCTTTCCGCCGCTCTTGAAGCGCGAGCGAGAGGCCACGCAGTTACGATCTTCGAGCAGGGCAAAGTCCCGAATCCGAAGGCCTCTTCCACAGACGTCGCCAAGGCCGTCCGACGAACGGGGTACGGCAGCAAGGAGGCGTACGTCGATCTGACGGAGCTCTCCGCCGCCGCATTCCGCAAGCTCGAGGCCCGTTCCGGGGCGAGCTTCTACCACCAGACCGGACTTCTTTCCATCGTCAAGGACTTCCGGCCCGGCGCCCCCATGCACGAGAGCTGGCGATACCTCACCTCGCGCGGCGCAAAGCTGGATGTGCTAACCGCTTCGGAGGGCCGCCGCCGCTTCCCGCAGTTCGCCGTCCCGGACGAGGCAACGTGCCTCTACGACCCCTGGGGCGGTTACGCCGAGAGCGGCCGCGCCGTCGAGTGCATGGCCCGGGTAGCCCGGGAGGAAGGTGCTGTAATCAACGAACACGCCCAGGTGGATGCAGTCGATGACGGCCCGGCGGCCGTTGTTCGCTACGCCGGTGAGACCGCCCAGTTCGACCGAGTTATCGTCGCCGCTGGCCCGTGGATGAAGCGGCTCTTCACGGCTTCGGTCGCGCCGGTCACGCCCACAAAGCAGGTGATGGCGCTGATTGAGCCGCGCGACGGCGCGCTGTACGCGCACGGCAAGATGCCGGTGTGGGTCTACGCCGTGGAAGAGAGCGGCTGGTACGGCTTCCCCATGCTCCGGGAAGGGTTCGTGAAGTTCGCGCTGGGGGACCTGCGTAATCCGGAGGTGGACCCGGACGTAGACCGTACCGCGCCGGCCGGTTTCGAGGCGAGGGCCATGGAGTTCGCGCGCATGCGGCTGCCGGACCTTGCGAAGGGGAAGCTGCTGGAGTGTCGCGCGTGCCTGTACGAAACGACGCCCGACGACCATTTCCTCATCGACTGGGTACCCGGCTCGCAGCGCATTCTTATCGCAGGCGGGGGCAGCGGCCACGGCTTCAAATTCGGCGGCTCAATCGGCGGAGTGATACTGGACGCACTTGAGGACCGACGGAACCGCTACGGCGACCTCTTCAGGGCAGGGGAGCGCTTCGAGAAGCCGCCGATCGCCCGGACCGAGACCCAGCTCCGCGGCTTCCACTAGGCTGGTCCTACCTTGCCCTGAAGAGCCCCAGGAACCTGTCCTCGAAGTACTGGAACATCCCCCACCGGTCAAGCTCGCGCTTCAGCATTTCGGGGTCGCCCGCCCCTCGCTCCACGTCCGAGAACATCTGCATGATGTGCTGGATCGCCGCGCGCGGCACGCCGCCGAACTCCGGCTGCGGGTCCAGCAGGCCGCGCGACTGCATCTCCTGCACGTTCCCGGCCATCGAGGTGGAGGTGTACTCGTAGATGAACTTCAGCAGCCCAACGTCCCACATCTCGTCCACCCCAACGATCACCACCGAGAGGTCGTCCTTGCGCTCGTCCAGGTCGTCGCTGATCCGGTGGGCGATCTCCACCGTCGATCCCCCGACGATATCCAGTCCGTCGGTCTCGTTCTTGTATGTGTACATGATCCCGGGGCTGTTGGGTCCAACACTACGCATTGTGTCCTGAAAATACTCGTACGCATCCTTGCTGAACCCCTGCAGGCTCATGAGAAACGTGGGGGTGATAATGGCCGGCCTCTCGGCGATCACGCGCCCCTTCCGGATAACCCCTTCTCGGCTCTCCTGCGTCTCCGGGTCACGTATCAGGGGCTCCGTCACTACGTAGTACGTAATATTCGTAGCCCCAAACGTCGCCAGCCTCTGCTTCGGAAACCTCGCAATCCATGTCGCCTCAATGGCCTTGCGCCAGTCTCGCTCGTTCTCAAGCATGTGTGTAGCCGTGCTCCTCTTTTGCGGCCTGGCGCGCTCTTGCGCCTGCGGCCGCACAAGCCATTCTAACCGATTCTGAAGTTGCCTGATGTTGTAGGGGCGCACAGCAGTGCGCCCGTGTCTGGCCTACGATTACCGTTGCCGTCAACAAAGACGGGCGCACTGCTGTGCGCCCCTACATGTCCAGATATGTGGCGTCCTCTATAATGCTATTGGTGGAACGCCCTGAGGACGGGATACTCCATGAACATTGGCGCCTGCAAGATCACCCTTCGCATACCTGAGAGTCACAGCCTCAAGGGGAAGCGGCGCGTCATCGGTTCTATCTGCGCGCGGGTGCGGAACAAGTTCAACGTATCCATCTCCGAGGTGGGCGACAACGACGTCTGGCAGATTGCAGTCCTTGGCGTGACGACCGTCAGCAACAGCGCGCGCCACGCCGACGATACCCTCAATCAGGTCGTCTCATTCATCGAGGCCAACCGCGAAGATCTCGAAGTCGTCTCCGTTGAGCAGGAGACGATGACCGGATTCTAACGGCCTTTCGGATCCGGCCGGCAATTTCCTTCTAGTCCTTTTCTATCCTTGTATTTCTCTTTCGACTTCTGCATAATGAGTGTTAGAACGCGTGTTCGTTCTTGTGTCCTCAACGCTGTAGGATAGGCATTTAATACGAAGGAGATTTGTGAATGGCTACAGCATCTACTATGGAAGTCAGACCAGCGGTGCTCGGGCTGCCGGACAGTCAGACCGTGCAGGCCCGCCTCACGGCGATCGCGGAGTTTCAGCAGCTGGTGCGCTCGACGCTAATCGAGAACTACGATTACGGCACCATTCCCGGCACGCCCCGGCCGACGCTGTACAAGCCGGGGGCGGAAAAGATTATCCAGCTGCTGGGCTTCGCCGACACGTACGAGATCGTCGACAAGACGGAGGACTGGGACAGGCCCCTCTTTGCCTATACGGTCCGCTGCACACTTCGCAGTATGGAGACCGGCGAGCTGGTCTCCCAGGGCATCGGCGAGTGCAACAGCTTCGAGTCGCGCTACCGCTACCGCAACGCCAAGCGCGTCTGTCCGGAGTGCGGCAAGGAGGCGATCATCAAGGGCAAGGCGGAATACGGCGGCGGCTGGCTCTGCTTCAAGAAGAACGACGGCTGCGGCGCTCTCTTCAAGGACGGCAATTCGGCTATAGAGGACCAGGCCGTCGGGCGCGTGAACAACGACGATATTTGCGACCAGGTGAACACGCTCCTCAAGATGGCCAAGAAGAGGGCCATGGTGGACGCAGCCCTGATCGCCGGCCGCCTCTCCGATCTCTTCACACAGGACATTGAGGACTTCGGCGCCTTTTCGGTAAGGTTCGAAAACCCGCAGCCCGAGCCAGTTGCCGCGCAGGCTGCCTCGACGGCCATGGCCGCCCGGCCGGGGCCCGCCAGGGCCGTCCAGCACGAGCCTGTCCAGCCCGCGCGGGCCGAGTCGCCCGTTGAGGTCGATGCTGCCCGCGAGGCCGGCGCCGATGCGAAGCCGCGCTTCGCCAGCAAGGGCGAGATGCTGACAGCAGCCCTGAAGCGCTGGAAGAAGGACAGCTCAGCCGTCTGCACCGCGCTCGGCGTGGACACGGTGGCCAAGCTGAATATCAAGAGGCTGGACGACTACTGGGTCCGCCTGGAAGAGGCCTGGGGTTAGGGCATTTCTCCGGTTGCGTCCGACTGTACTATAATCATGCGAAATCCTGTGCCGGCGGGCGCAATGCATCCACGCACCATCTTTTTCACGGCCGCCATCTTGCTGATGGCGGCCGTTGCTTGCTCTAGCGGCAAGCCAGCCGTCGATTCGCCCGTTATGGACCTGGCCGCTGTCAGCGAGGACGCGCCCGTCTATTTCTAAAGGGACGGCGGATTCCGGCCAGCGCGGCTGGATATCAAAGAGGGCGAGACCATCAGGTTTGTGAACGAGTCCGCCGGAGACTTGTGGCCCGCATCGAACATCCACCCAACCCACGCCATCTATCCCGAGCTTGACGCGAAAAAGCCCATCCGGCCGGGGGAGGCCTGGGCCTTCACGTTCGACAGGGTGGGGTACTGGCGTATCCACAACCACCTTGCGCCGGAGAAGGGCGGGCTCGTAGTCGTCCAGGGCGACTCGGCCGCCGACGTTGAGCCGCTCGTGATGGACCTTCCGAAAGAGAGCTTCGACGACCCTCCTGCAATGGCGCTGAAGGACCTGAACAGCCTGTTCGAGAGCGATGCTGCGCTCGAGAGGGCCATAAGGCAGTACGGCCCACACAACGCGGTGGAGCTGCTTTTTGAGACCACGAGTCACGTGACGGTGGACTGCCACCAGCGCGCCCACGTGGTCGGGCGGATGTCTTACGACATCTTCGGCGCGGCGGCTTTCTCGCTGGCGAGCCACGAGTGCCAGGCGGGCGCGTTCCACGGCGCGATGGAGGCGCTGATACGGGACAGGGGAATCGGCACCCTCGCCTCGGACGTCGCCACGCTCTGCGGCGCGATGCAAGGCAAATTCTTCCGGCACCAGTGCGTCCACGGCGTCGGCCACGGCCTGCTGGCGTGGACGACGTACGAGCTTCCGGACGCGCTCGAAGTCTGCGACACGCTCCAGACTGTTCTGGACAGGTACTCATGCTATTCCGGCGCGTTCATGGAGAACGTGGTCGGCGGTCTCGCCGGGACGATGGGGCACAAGACGGCGTTCCTTTCCGACGACCCTCACTTCCCCTGAAACGCTGTAGACGAGAAGTACGTATCTCCGTGCTATTACTACCAGAGCACCCGTTTCCTGGAGCTGTTCGGCAGGGACTTCCGCCGCACGGCGGAGGAGTGCGGGAATACGCCGGACACCGCCCGCAGGGACTGTTAACTTAGCTACGGCCGGGACGTGGGGAACGCCACACGCGGCAACCCTGCGAAAGCGATCGAGCTGTGCGGCTACGTTGAGAACCCGCTGGACCGGATCTCGTGCATCGAGAGCGCCGTGACCGACCGCTTCTGGCAGGTCGAAGGGGCGGACGAGGCTGTCTCGATGTGCGTCATGCTGACGGATACCCTGGAAAAGCGCCGCTGCTACTCTGCGATAATAGAGTATGCGATTGACCTCTTCGATACTGCCGAGGGCTTCACCGGCTTCTGCGCCAGGATCGAGGCAGAGTACCGGGGCCTGTGCGTCAAGAGCTGACCGTCCTACCGCCCAATTCATTGAAAACACGTGTGCAACCATAAGGAGAAGCTTTGTCATCGATAGTTGAGCAACCGGCGTCCGGCCCCGCGCGGTCCCTCGCCCAAGAGGTAGCGCGGCGGCGCACATTCGCGATTATCTCCCACCCGGACGCCGGCAAGACGACGCTGACCGAAAAGCTGCTCCTCTACGCGGGCGCTGTGGAGTTGGCCGGCGCGGTGCGTTCCCGCGGTAACCAGCGCCACGCCACCTCGGACTGGATGTTGATGGAGCAGGAGCGCGGCATTTCGATAACCGCCACGGCACTGGAGATGGAGTACCACGGCTACCACATCAACCTGCTCGATACTCCGGGCCACCAGGACTTCAGCGAGGACACGTACCGAACGCTGATGGCGGTGGACAGCGCGGTCATGGTGCTGGACAGCGCCAAGGGCATAGAGCCGCAGACGGAGAAGCTTTTCCACGTGTGCAGGATGCGCGGCATCCCGATCCTGACGTTCATTAACAAGATGGACCACGAGGGCAGGGCGCCGCTGGAGCTGCTGGACGAGATCGAGCGCATACTGGGCATAGGGACGGCGGCGCTCAACTGGCCTATCGGCTCCGGCGACCAGTTCCAGGGCGTGTACGATCTCCGCGGCGGGCGCGTGCTGCGCTTTGAGCGCACGCTGCGCAACCAGAGCCGCGCGCCGGTGAAGGTCGCCGGCCTGGACGACCCTGAGCTGGCCGGGCTTATCGGCGAGGGGCCGCAGCGCGCCCTCAAGGAGGACGTGGATCTCCTGGCAGGGGTGGGAGGAGCGTTCGATCACGCCCGTTTCCTGAAGGGTGAAATCACGCCGGTATTCTTCGGCAGCGCGCTCAACAACTTCGGCGTCGAGCCGTTCCTTGACTCGCTGCTTGAGCTTGCCCCAGCTCCGGGGCCGCGCGAGACCGACAGGGGCTTCATAGAGCCATCGGACAAAGAGACGACCGGGTTCATCTTCAAGATCCAGGCGAACATGGACCCGCGCCACCGGGACAGGATGGCGTTCCTGCGCATCTGCTCCGGCCACTTCCAGACAGGCATGGCGGTCAACCACACTCGGCTCGGCAAGAGCATCCGCCTCGCGCGCGTCTACCGCCTCTTCGGCCGGGACAGGGAGTCCATTGATGAGGCGTTCCCGGGCGACGTAGTAGGCGTTGTCAGCCCCGGCCACTTCGCGATCGGAGATACGATCACAACGGGAGGGCCGATCGGCTTCCCGGGGATCCCGCGTTTCGCCCCGGAGAACTTCGCGGTGATCATGAATACTGAAATAAGCCGCTACAAGCAGTTTAACAAGGGTCTGCTGCAGCTTGAGGAAGAGGGGGCCACGCAGGTCCTGTACTCGCCCCACAGCACGCGGCGCGAGCCCATACTTGCCGTTGTGGGCGCGCTGCAGTTCGACGTTGTAATGGCGCGCCTCAAGGACGAGTACGGCGTGGACGCGCGGCTGGAGCGCCTGTCATACACCCTGGCGCGCTGGATCACCAACCCCGGCAACCCGCCCGCGCGCCTTATCCTGCCGCGCAACGTCCTCCAGTGCACCGACAGCAGGGACAGGCCCGTCCTGCTCTTCCAGTCCGCCTGGGAGCTGCGCTACACGCAGGAAGAGAACCCGAAGGTGGTCTTCTCGGACGTGGGGTAGGGCAGGCGGCCCTGCGGCGGACCCGCCGAGTCCGTCGGCACTGCCAGCGGGGGGGCGGACCTCGAAGGCGATC
This sequence comes from SAR202 cluster bacterium, assembly GCA_016872355.1. Lineage (NCBI taxonomy): Bacteria > Bacillati > Chloroflexota > Dehalococcoidia > SAR202 cluster bacterium. The sequence continues at coordinate 17,404 of VGZY01000051.1, forward strand.
TTGTAGTGGCCGTACATGCAGTTGAACATCAGCCCCGAAGGGGCGTCGCCTTCCTCCATGAGGGCCACCGCGTCCGCGAGGAGCTTTTCAACCTGCGGGCACATCTTCCTGGAGCCGGCCCAGCCGCGGTCCAGTTTCCGCGCGTCCCCGGGGCCGAATTCGGAGCCGAGCGGGCAGGCATCTGCGGCCTTGACGACCCACGAGACGATAGGCAGCGGGCCGTTCTCCGTGGCCCCCGTCTAAACGGTGCGCCCGTCTTCTACCATTGCAGTTTCAGCCTCACGCGCGAGCGACTCGCGGCGTTCCATAGGGAAGCGTTCCTGCCCATATAACAAGCCTCCTTCATATGCCTGTCCTTCCTCCATTCTTCACCGCGCGCGCCGGTTGCGAATCGCTCCATCGGGCCAATTCCCTTGACAGCCGCTAACCAACGGTTATACATTACCGTTATGTATCAGCAGAGGAGACATCTTGAGATACCCAATTCTTGCACTACTTTCCAGGCAACCCGGCCACGGCTACGAGATCAAGCACGCGCTTGAGCATACCTTTGGCGCGGCATGGAACCCGGTCAATATCGGCCAGGTATACGTGACCCTGCAGAGGCTGGAGCGCGACCGGCTGGTCGTCCGGCACAGGGTGGAGCAGGACGAGCGCCCGGACAAGTTCGTGTACAGGATCACCGGCGAGGGTATCGAAGAGCTCAAGACCTGGCTCAGGGAGCCTGCCTTCCTGCCGCGCTTGAGCGACGACTTTTACATGAAGGTCCTCATGGCCCAGAGCACCGGGATGGAGGACGGCAGGGCCCTGCTGTCACGCCAACGGACGGAGTTCTTGAAGACGCTTCACGCCCTGGAGGACCTGCTTAACGGAGAGTCGATGAATGGGAACAGGGTTGCGCGGCTGCTCGTGGATGCCGCCGCGCTCAGGGTCCAGGCGGACCTCAAATGGCTGGATATGTGTGAAGAGTGGATAGGAGAGAGAAATTGAGCACGATTCTCAGCGCGCGCGGTCTCACGAAGGTATTTGATGTCAGTGGATCGAGCGTCCACGCTCTGCAGGGTGTAGATGTGGACATTGAGAGTGGCGAATTTGTGGCTATCATGGGTCCGAGCGGGTGCGGGAAGTCGACCCTGCTCCACCTGATGGCCGGCATGGAGCGGCCCACGGCGGGAGAGATGATTCTGGACGGCGCAAGAGTATCCGGCCTCAGCGAGGCGCAGTGGGCGGTCTTGCGGCGAAAGAAGATCGGCTTTGTCTTCCAGTCATTCAACCTGCTCAACAACCTGAGCGTGGCAGCGAACGTGGAGCTGCCCGCGCTGCTTGCGGGCGTGAAAGGCAAGGATGCTGCGAACAAGCGGCGTGAGCTGCTGGAGCGGCTAGGCATCGCGGACAAGGAGCACGCCGTCCCTTCACAGCTCTCGGGCGGGCAGCAGCAGCGCGTCGCGCTTGCCCGAGCCCTGGTCAACGCTCCGGAGATCCTGATGGCGGACGAGCCGACTGGAAACCTGGACAGCAAGACCAGGAAGGGCATTCTGGACCTTTTGCGCCAGTGCAATGCCGCAGGCCAGACCATAGTCCTTGTCACGCACGACGCGCGCGTTGCCGCCGTGGCGCGGCGGCGTATTCTGCACATGCGCGACGGCCGAGTCACGGACGAGACCCGCACGGACGGCAGGCGCGACGTAAAGGGCATCCTGGGCTCGATGATCGCGCAGGAGGCGTAGTATGTCACCGGCAGTCCTGAAGGTAATACTCACGGACCTCCGCTCCCGCAAGTGGCAGTCGGTCATGCTGTTCGTGATGCTCGCCGTGTCAACAATGTGCCTCTCCATCGCCGTGCTCGTCGGTCGCGGCGTGAACGACCCGTGGGGCAGGGTGTTTGAGCAGGTAAACGGCGCGCACGTGTGGTTCACAGCCATTCGTGGAGCGGTGATTACGTACGAGGGCGGGGGAGAGTCGATCACGGTTTCCGCAGACCGGATGAATGACCCGCTGCCCGACCTGACGAAGATCGGCGGCATTGACGGAGTAGCCGAGACCGCGGGGCCGTACCCGGTGACGCCGGCTTTCTTCGCTCTGAGCAGGTTCGGCGAGCCCATGACTATCACGGCCTTGCCGGCGCAGCTGCCTTCGATGGGTGGCCCGCTGGTAGTCGACGGCCGCTGGCTGCAGGCCGATGGCGAGATTGTGATGGACTCGCTCGCGGCACAACGCGCAGGCTACCGCATCGGGGACTCTGTTGAAGTCATAGTTGTCGAACGCCCTGTGAAGGGCATGCAGCTCGGGCAGCCCGTCCGCGACGGAAAGACCCTGAGATATACCATGGTCGGCGTTGCGCTCGACCCCGGTTTCGACTTCGCCGGCGCGGCGTATGTGCTGCCGGCCGCGTTCGACGCCATGATGGGCGATCGGCAGCCGGACTACAGGTACGGGGTACGCCTGTCCGATCCCGAAAAGACCAGGCATGTGATTGCCGCGGCGAGGGCGCTGTACCCCGAAGGGACCGGCATCCGGGCGCTCGACTGGCTCTGGACGAAGCGTGTGGCGGACGAGACGGTCCGGGTAGTGGCGCCCTTCCTGCTTGCAGACACCGCAGCGGCTCTGCGCACGTCCACGCCTTCGGCCTTTAACGTGCCGCTCATGCTGCTTTCGGTTTCCGGGGTCACCGCGGTCATCTTTGCCGCGACGATTCATTCCGCTTTACGGGCGGGCCGGCTTTCTCCGGTAACGGCGATAAAGCGGCCGTATGGGGCCGCGCCGCGGGGGATGAGTCTGCCGGCGAGGCTGGCGGCCCGCGCGGGACTTTCGCCGTCGTTCGTGATGGGGATCAATGACGCCAGCGCTAACCCCGTGAGGGCAGTGCTTACGCTTATGGTGCTCGCAGTAGGTATTATTATGTGCACCTTCACGCTTGGGGCCGAGGCGACATTCGCGGAGATGCAAAAGAGCACGGCGATCGCGGGTGACGAGCCGTACCATATCCGCGTCAATTTGAACGGCTACGGTGAGGACGACGCCGTGGCCGCGGTCAGGTCCCAGGCCGAGGTGGAGGCGGTAGTGACCGTCGGCGGCGGCACCGTCCAGGTGAACGGCGTTGCAGAAGCGGTGCATGTCCGGGCCGTGGGTGAGGACTACGGCAACACGCCGTGGTGGTTCCTGGAAGGCAGGATGTTGCGTAAGCCGGATGAGGTGGTGATAGGGCACGGTATGGCGGAGCTCTATGGCCTTGGGGCGGGGGACAGCGTTACTCTTAGTGCCGGCGGCGCGACCCGGGCGGTGACCATTTCCGGGGTGTACCGGGACCTTGAGCGCGACGGCGTGATCATCATGATGGACATAGGAGCGTTCAGGGCGGCGTTCGACCCGGCGCTGCCGGTCACCGGTATGGGGTTAATGGTGAAAGACCGCTCCCGATCGGCGTCAGTGGCGGCGGCAATACGGTCGGCCTCAGGTGATGTGCTGCGGGTGCGCCCTCTGAGCAACGACCCGGGCGAGGTTATCTGGACCATACGGCCCGTCCTTCTCTTCCTGACGGCGCTGCTGCTTGGGATGGCGACTCTTAACCTGCTCAGCACGCTGTTTTCAACTGTGATGGAGCGGCGGAGGGACTTTGCCATTGCCAAGGCGGTAGGGATGGCGCCCCGGCAGGTGCTGGCGAGCGTGGTCACCGGGGCGTGCTTTCTGGGGCTGATGGGTCTGGCGCTGGGGATTCCCCTGGGCCTGTACGTGACAGGCGCGCTTTACGACGCCGTGGGTGAGATTGTGAATGCCGGGCCGGACCTGGGAGTCATGCCCCATGCCTGGATGCTGCTTGCGCTCGTGCCTGTGGCCCTGGCCGTGGCGGCGCTGGGATCGTGGGCGCCCGGCCGCCTCGCGGTCCGGGTTCCGGTTGTGCGGGCGCTGCGGGAAGAATAGGCGCCGGCCGGGCGCTTGCGACATCGCCGCGCAGATAAACAGAATGGCAGGCACGAATCTCGTGCCTGCCATTCTGTTTATCTGCCTATGCGTGGGCCTTGACGGCCCGCTCAGGACTGGCCGGTATTACCAGCGGGGGCCGCGGCCAGCGCCGCCGCCGAACCCACCAGCACCACCGCCGCCGCCGCCGAAGCCGCGTCCGCCGCCACCGGTGCGGGGCTCCTGGGGCTTGGCCTCGTTGACCGTCAGCTGCCGGCCATTGATTTCCTTGCCGCTCAGGGCCGCGATGGCGGACTTGGCCTCGGCATCATTGCTCATCTCGACGAAACCGAAGCCGCGCGAGCGGTTCGAATCCCTGTCGGTGACGATGCGGGCCGACGTGACCTCGCCGAACTGGCTGAAAGTCTGCCTCAGCGAGTCGTCCGTCTCCTTGAACGAAAGGTTTCCTACGTAGATCTTCATGCAACGCTCCTCAAAACGATTCAGATTCTCCGACTATGGCAAGCGTCACATGCGATTCACGGCCTGTAGACCAGGTCAACGGACGACGGATGCTTAACATAAATTAGGAGTTCATGACTAGTATATCATAAGGTTTGCCGGGGTCAACAGGGTGCGCCGCGTATGCATTGGTGCAGTGATAGTGTCAGGGGTTAAGGGAGCAGTGAAAATGTCAGTCTATGAAAGAACTGACAATGAGCGAGAGAGAGGCTAAACGAACGGTAGTGTTGAGCGCTGTCCTTGAGAAGCGA
>VGZY01000052.1 GCA_016872355.1 SAR202 cluster bacterium
TCTCCACGCCCAAGGATCGAAAGCCGGGTCCAGATCACCCTTGGAGATCGAGACTGATTCAACCAAAACCAGTCGTACTGACAAAATCACTGAGCAGTAAGACTGACAAAGTCATTGAGCATTGACACGGATGCAACAAAACGGACTGGACCCGGCACTCACTTCCAGTGCCGGGTCCAGCCACTCTCATCGACGCCTCAAGGTGCGGCCGCTTACTGGTTCCAGTAATTGGGGTCCAGGAAGCTTATGGACTTGTACTTCCGGGACTTGTTGCCCGTGTTGTGCATGTTGTCCCGGCCGTCCTCGAAATAGAACTGCTCGAGCGAGTAGGATGACGCCGGCGACCAGTTCAGGGGCATGTTGCGCAGGTTATTCCTGCGCTCCTGCATGGAGCGGAACGCCCCCGAAAACGCGAGGCCGCCTATCTGGTACTTCTCCTGGGCGTTAATGACGGACATCTCTTTGCCCAGGGCGACGCGCTCGGGTGACAGCATGGAGACCGTCCACCCGTCCGTCAACAGGTCCTGGAGCTTCTTCAGGTTACCGGAGATGTCGGCAGGGTACGTGCCGACAGGAGCGGTCTTGCCCATGGCATCCGTGTACCTGCTGTCCGGACCGGTGGGCGCCATGCCCTGCTCGCCCCGGGTGCTGTAGTAAGTGCCGATGGCCGCGGCGCCCTGGTGCGTAGCAATGGGAGCGATCCTCTGGTTCCCGGACGACCACGGGTTGGAGCCGCCCTCGGACGAGGACCACATTTCAAAGTACTCCGTCGGGTCGATCTTGCGCTGGCCGGTGTATGGCGCGCCCTCCTTGATGTCCAGACGAATGCCCAGACGCGCCCAGTTTGCCTGGTGCATCTGGATGTACGGAAAGTAATCGGCCGTCTGCTGGCTGAACAGCGTCAGCGGTCCCCTCCCGTCCTTCCTGTCCAGGAACCCATCGCCGTTAGCGTCCGTGTAGCCGAGGTCGGCCATGATCTTCTTGGCGCGGGCCAGATCGTAGGTGATATCCAGGGTAGTCCAGTCCTGCCCCGGGAAGTACGGGGTGGACTCGTGCGGGACCATGTTGCGCGGAGTACCAAGGCCGGACGCCACTGTCTCATTGGTGGCGTTCCGGTCCCAGGCCAGGGAAAGTGCGATGCGGAAGTCTTTGGTTCGCAGCAGCGCGCCGATCTCAGGGTCCTGGACGAACTCCTGGTTCACCGTCAGCGTGGAGTCCGCGCCGTCCGGCGAGTCGTGCTTGAACAGGGAGTAGTCGCCCTTCTCCATGTTCGCGATGTAAAGCGGCATCTCGTTGAGGACCATGCCGTTGCGGTTCCAGTCCATCTCTCCGGCCATCATCCTGAACATCGCCACTTCGCGGCTTTCAACTTTGAAGCTCGCGAACTCGTCGGCGTAGGGGAGCTGGTTGCCCTCCGGGTCCACGCCCACGAAGTAGTGGTTGCGCGTCTGTATCAGGCTGTTCTCACCCAGTTCCCTGATCACCCAGCCGCCCATCCAGGAGATATAGTGCTCGCCCTTGTAGATGTAGCTCGGGTCAAAGGTCGTCGGGACAGGCTCCGACGGGATGCCGGTGAAGGCGCGCACGTTCCTGATCGTCGTGATCATCCTGACCCAGTCCGGCTGGTTGTACTTGGTCAGCAGGGTCGGAATCTCCGCCGCGTTGTACTTGACGTGGTACCGCTTGTAAACGTGCGAAGGCGCAACGAAGCAGCGCGGGCACCCCTTGATGCCTGAATATATGTTCATCGCGGACGACTCGGTAATGCCCCAGTTGGGGTCATCGAACGTGATGTAGAAGGTCTGGTCGTCTACGAAGGTTACCTTGAAGTCGTTGCCCGTGATCGGCGAGCGAAGGTCGTTCGGCAGGCCGGGCATGAGCTCCTTGTTCAGCATCAGGTCCTCGAGCGCGAAGCGAACGTCTTCCATGGTGTGCGGGTAGCCGTCCGACCAGCGGGCGCCCTTCCTGAGCTGGAAGGTCAGCCTGCGCCCGTCCTGGCTAACCTCGAACGTCTTGAAAATGCCCGGCACCAGGCTGAGGCCGTCTCCGCTCATGTCGAGGCCGTACTGGAGCCCCGTCGAGTCGTGGTACAGCAGGCCCGTGCCGTAGGTCCGAATTGAGCCTCCGTAAACGCCGATCTCGTTGTACGGTATATATACCTTTACATCTGTGGGCACCGGCAGGCGCTGCTCCAGGGGGAGGATCCTGCCTTGCCTGACGAGGTCTGCCGACATTGGCGATTCTTTGAATTGCGTGGGCACCGGGCCGTCATAGCAGCATGGAGAGAACTCGCCCGGCGAAAGCTTTGGAGGAGTGTACGGCTGGTTGCCCGCGACCGGGGTAGGCGTGGCGCCGGCTGGCGCAGGGGTGGCCGTCGGCTGCCCCGCCGGCGGCTGCGTCGGTGCGGCGGTAGGCTGTCCCGGAGGCGAAGTCGGTTGGGTCGCCGGCGGCGAGGTTGCCGTTGCCGCCGCCGACGTTGGATTGGGCGTCGGCTCATCCTCCCCTGCACACGCCACCGCGGTGGTCAGTCCGGCAGCGGCCACCAGCGCCAGAAATACCCGCCATCCCAAAATCCTGAATCGCAGATCTCCTTTCAAGGTGCTTCGGAGCCAAACGCAAGATTCGAATCTCTCAAAGGGTTCCAGTCTGGGATAGCATGGCGAAATAGCCGTGTCAATAAGCCTAGCAGTGCGATGTATGCCCGTGGACGGGGCCAGGGCGTGGAAAGAAAGGCGAATGGAATTCATGAACTACGATTGTCGAAGCGTGCGTCGCGAATGCGGGTCATGCCGAGAAGAACCGTGCGATCTCGTCGCGGGCGAACGCGGGCATTGGTGCGGCCTTCCCTCCGGAGCGCGCCAGCAGACCGCTGCCGGCCGGGGTGAACCGGCCGATCTCCACCGCCGGTATGCCCGCGCCGGCCAGGGCGCTGGTCACCGCATCGACACTGGTCGGGGCAACCGCGGCCAGGAGAGAGCCCGAGGCAATCAGGCCCAGAGGGTCCAGGCCTGCCGCGCGACAAATCTCCGCGCACTCCGGGAACACAGGCACTCGCTCCAGGTCGATTTCCGCTCCGAGCCCGGACGCCGCTGCCATCTCCGACAGCCCGCCCGCCAGGCCGCCTTCAGTTGGGTCATGCATCGCACGAACGCCCCCCGCGGCCAGGGCCACGGCGCAATCCCTCACGACGCTGATTCCGGGCGTTTGCAGCCACCCGCGGGCGCGGGCTATCGTTGCTGCGCTCACCCCGGCTGCCGCCAGGCGTTCGGGCGCCTCCTGCGCCAGTATTGCCGACCCCTCGATAGCAATCCCCTTTGTGACCACTATGCTGTCCCCTGCCCTCGCGCCTGACGAAAGCACCAGTCTGTGCTTCTCTACCTCGCCCAGAAGCGCGCCGACGGCGATCGGCCGCGGCAGCCCGTACGTGACCTCTGTGTGCCCGCCCACGAGGGTGATGCCGAGGTCCCGACATGCGGCAAGGAGCTGGTCGAAAATGGCCTCCACCCTGGCGGCTTCAATGCCTTCCGGCAGGAGCAACGTTGCCATCATCCACTTCGGAGTAGCACCCGTTACGGCAATATCGTTTGCGTTAACCTGGACCACGTACCACCCGATGCTGTCCGTTGCAAAGGTGATCGGGTCGGTCTTTGTCACCAGGTACCGATCGCCCGCGTAAATGACGGCGGCGTCCACACCTGGCCGCGCGCCCACCACGACGCGCGGGTCCGAAATCTCAATCTTCCCCAGCATCCTGGAAAGGAGATCGAACGGGAGCTTGCCGGCCTGCATGTGACCCTCCGTTGCCGAACAACGTGACGCGAATGCTATCATAGGCGTCATATGATCAAAGCGGTCTTCTTCGACGTGTACGGCACGATTGCGGGGTTTGTGCCTTCGCGCTTCCAGATACAGTCTGAGGCCTGCGCGCCGTTCGGCCTTGCCCTCACGCCGGCTGGCGTGCTGAAGGGCTACGCCGCTGCGGACGCCTTCATGAACGACCAGAACGCCAGGGCGCCCATCAGGCAGATGGACCATGAAGGCAAACGCCGGTTCTTCGCTGAGTACGAGCAACTGGTCTTGCGCGGCTGCGGGCACGAGGTGTCCATTGAGACTGCGGCTGAAATCTGGAAGGGCGTGCGGCGGGCGCCTTACGAAATGGCTACTTTCCCGGATGTTGTGCCCGTCATGGACAGGCTGCGACGGGCAGGACTGCGGGTAGGCGTGATATCCAACATGGACCGACCGGGCACCCAGCTGCTGGCGGACCTTGGCCTGACCGGCCACGTGGACGTCGCCGCCACCTCCGGCGAGGCGCACGCGGAAAAGCCCGACCCAATCATATTCGCGCTCGCGCTGGAGAAGGCCGGGGTTCAGGCCGGTGAGGCGGTGCACGTGGGAGACCAGGTCTCCGCGGATATCGAAGGGGCCATGCGTTCCGGCATCCATGCGGTGCTGATAGACCGCGACGGCAACCACCCGTGGTTCGACAGGTGCCCCCGCATCACGTCGATGGAGGAGCTGCCGGGCATCCTCGAGGCGATGGGAGCGAAGGTCTAGCTCCCGTTCACCTGCTGCCGCATCTTCCAGGCGAAGCCCCCTTCGGACGGCCGCACATCTTCCACTGTGAGAATTGCTCCCTTCTTCACCGGCCGCAGCACCCTGGCGCCGTGGCTCAGCCCTATGGGCAGCAGGCACTGCCGGTCCGACTGCGCAGCGGACACCACAATCCCGTACACCGTGTACCCGCCTTCTCCGTCGAGCGTCTCCCCGGGCCCGAGATCGCGCTTCGCGGCGGCGGCTACCTCCGCCACGCGGGACTTCGGCGCGCCGGTCGGCTCGCGATAAAGGTACGCCTTCGCGATGGACATCGGCGTCTCCATGCCGATCAGATGGAACGGCCTGTACATGAGCCCGTAACGCCCGGACGGGTCCACCGCCACGCCGTACTCCTTCAGGCAGCTCCGCAGGTATTCGCTGTCGCTGGTGATGACGACGAAGACTCCCCACCGGAGCGAGTCGGCTATCTGCGTCCCGTCGCGCCTCAAGGAGCTCACGACCTCCACCACGTTGCGGCCTTTGAGGACCCCGCCTTCGCTCTCCGGGATGAGCAGCGCCGGTATCTCCGCGATGCTCGCGGGCGGAAAGTGCATGCCGGGCACGTCCGGGGTCAGGCCGGTCATGTTTGCGACGGCGCACATTTCCACCGCCGACTTCGTCCCGTCCAGGAACGAGTTGTACATGCGGGCGTTCAGCACCTGCGTTGCAGGGTCGTCCAGCCTGTAGCCGTAGCGGGTGAGCGCGTCGTCCGGAGTCGCAAAGCGGAACTCGGGGATGTACATCGTCCCCTTGCCGGCCGCCACGACCTCAAACCCCATGCTCACAGCCCAGTCGAACAAGTCCTCGATGATCGCAGGCTGGTCGCCGTACGCCAGCGAGTAGACCACCCCTGCCCTGTCCGCCATGCGCTTGATCTGGGGTCCAACGAGCACGTCGGCCTCAACGTTCACCATGACGATGTGCTTGCCCGCGGAGATCGCGCCGTGGGCGTGTCGGGCCCCTGCGTCAGGATCCCCGGTCGCCTCGACCACAACGTCCACGCCCGACTCCAGCGCAACACGGATATCGTCCGTGGCGACGGGCCGGCCGGACGCGATGGCGTCGTTCGCAGCGGAGGCCGTGCGCGCCCGCACTACCGCATCGCCGCGATACCCGGCCTGGACGAGCGCTGCCGCCGCGCGCTGCCCGCTCATGTCGCAGGCAACGGCCACCTCCATCCCGGGCGCGCGCCTGATCTGGGTCATCATCATCGTTCCGAAACGGCCGCAGCCGATCACGGCCACCTTGATGGGCGTTCCGGCCTCGTCCAGCGCCTGTAGACGCTCTCGCATATGGCTTCCTTTCTTATCCCGGCACGGCCCTGGCGAACTGGGCCGACATCTGCTCCTTGAGGTTGAGCATCCTGTCCACAGCGTCCGCAAGGGGCCTTTCCCAGCCGTCCGGCATGGCGGTCAGGTCAAGTCTTATCTGCGTGTTGCCGACATCTGCGTTCGGGCCGAGCATACGCTTCAGCGCCTGCTTTGCGCCGCCTGTGTCGCCGCGGAGCTTGATAACGATGTGCTTCGGCTCGCGGCTTATCGACTCAACGCCGCACTGTCCTGCCTTGATCTTGAGGCGGACGACGTACATGAGGTTCTCGACCTGGAACGGCAACGGGCCGAACCTGTCCTGCAGCTCCGATTCGATCTTTGTGATCTCTTCCAGGCTGGTAGCGCTGACCATCCGCTTGTAGATGTTGAGTCGTATGGGCATGTCTTCGATGTAGGAGGGCGGAATATTGGCCGGAATGCCGAGTTCCACGCTCGCCGGCTTGGCATCGTCCTTGTGCTGCGGCGCCGCCTCCTGCGGCTTCGCTCCGTTCGCCTTCTGCGCGGCCCGCTGTGCCCGCAGCTCCTCCACGGCGTCGCTCAGAAGCCTGGTGTAGAGATCGAAGCCGACCGCGTGGATATGCCCGCTCTGGTCGGCGCCCAGGATGTTGCCCGCGCCACGAATCTCCAGGTCCTTCATGGCGATCTGGAAGCCCGCGCCGAGCTCCGTGGCCGCCAGCATGGTCTTGAGCCGCTTTTCCGCCGTCTCCGTGATGCTCTTGGCCGGCGGGATGAGCAGATATGCGTACGCGCGGCGGGATGAGCGGCCTATGCGCCCGCGAAGCTGGTATAGCTGCGCGAGACCGAATGTGTCCGCCCGGTCGATTATGAGCGTGTTGGCGTTGGGTATGTCCAGCCCGGACTCAATAATCGTTGTGCAGACAAGCACGTCCAGCTCGCCGTTGCCGAATGCGAGCATCACCTTTTCCAGCTGGTCCTCCCCCATCTGGCCGTGGCCGATGCCGACCCGCGCCTCCGGCACCAGCTTGTTGATGTACTCCGCCATGTACTCGATGTTATAGACGCGGTTGTGGAGGAAGAAGACCTGGCCCTGGCGGTCCAGCTCGCGCCGCACCACTTCCCGGATCAGCTCGTCGCTGAATTCGGAAACGTAAGTCTTTATCGGCAGCCGTTCGTCCGGCGGGGACATGATCGTGCTCATATCGCGGATGCCGGCGAGCGAGAGATGCAGCGTGCGCGGGATAGGAGTGGCGGTGAGCGTCAGCACGTCCACCTCGTTGCGCATCTGCTTGAGGCGCTCCTTGTGGACGACGCCGAAACGCTGCTCTTCATCAATAACCACCAGACCCAGGTCCTTGAACTTGATGTCCTTCTGGATCAGGCGGTGGGTGCCGATCAGGATATCGATCTCGCCCTTCGGGAGCTTTTCGATGATCTCCTTCTGCTCCTGCTCCGATCTGAACCGGCTGATCATCTCTACCCGTACGGGGAAGGCCTTGAGACGCTCCGAGAAGGTGTTGAAGTGCTGCTGCGCCAGCACGGTCGTCGGCACCAGTATTGCCACCTGCCTGCCCCCCATAACCGTCTTGAAGGCTGCGCGCAGCGCGATCTCTGTCTTGCCGTAGCCCACGTCGCCGCAGACCAGCCTGTCCATGGGCTTCGGCGCCTCCAGGTCCTCTTTTACTTCTTCCAGTGTCCTGACCTGATCTGCAGTCTCTTCGTACGGAAAGGAGTCTTCGAGCTGCACCTGCCAGGGAGTGTCCGGCCCGGATGGCCTGCCCTCCGTGAGCTCTCGCGAGGCGTAGAGCGTCAGCAGCTCCGCCGCCATCTCCCGTGTGGAGCGCTCCACCTTCTCCCTGGTCTTCTTCCACTCCTGGGTTCCAAGGCGCGTTAGCGAGGGCGCCTTGTCCATGGGCGCAACGTAAGGAGTCACGCGGTCCAGGTGCTCCATCGGGACGAACAGCTTGTCGCCCTCGGCATACTGGAGTATCAGGTACTCCCGGTCGCCCTCGTCACGAGGGTTGCGCCCGGTGCCCATGAACTTGCCGATGCCGTGCTCCACGTGGACGATATAGTCGCCCGGGTGAAGCTCGTTCAGCAACGTATCGCGCCTCATCGTCTTGCGCCTGGAGGCGCGGCGGTGCTTGGCCACGCCGAATATCTCGGCGTCGCTGAGGACGACCAGCTTGCGTCCGCTTACGGCGGCCACCCAGCCGTTGCTGAGCCCTGCGCCGGTGGCCTGCAGTATGGTGATGGTAGACGGCTCCGGCATCTTCTTCAGCCTGGCCGGGTTCTCTGCCTTAATGCCGTGCTCTTCCAGTATCTCCACCAGACGTTTGGGCACGGAGCTCATGCAGACCACGCGGTGGCCATCGGAAATCATCCCGCTCACGTCATCCGCGAAGCCGGCCAGGTTGCCGAAGAACTCCGGCGCCGAGGCTAAAGGTAGGGTGAACGCGTCCTGCTGGGTGAGCTCTTCGGCGCCCCACGGTGTGATATCAACCCGCCGGCCGATTCCACGCATCTTGTCGTCCACATCTTTCCAGCCCATGTGCGATGACGGGAACAGGTGGGGAAGCTCGCCTCGCTGCTCCTTAACTTCGCGAAGGTCGTGGGTCCGCTCCTCCAGGTCCCATGCGGCGGAGACGATATCCGAGGGGCGGAAAAGCACCAGAACGGCGCTGTCCGGAATGTAGTCCAGGATTGAGCCGAGGTTGAAAAGGCCGCCGTAGAAGTGAGGGTCGTCTATATCGCTGCCGTTCAAGAGGAGGTCTATTTCCTCGCTGATGCGGTCGCGGGCCTCCCCCGTGCAGTTGGACACATCGATGCGGCTCAGGAGCCTGTCCATGTGCTCGCGATCGATGAGCCCTGGCAAGGTCTCACGGGCAGGAACGATGTCGATTGCCTTGACGACTTCCCTGGATAACTGCGTTGCGGGGTCGAAGAGCCGAATGCTGTCCACTTCGTCTCCCCAGAGCTCGATGCGGGCGGGCCAATCGGAGTTGACGGGGAAGATATCGATAATGCCGCCGCGACGGCTGACGAGACCCGGCGCGTCCACGGCGGGCTCCACCTTGTAGCCCATCGCGCGCCAGTGTGCCAGGGTCTCGTCCATCTCAAGCCTCTGCCCTGCCCTGACGGTATGCGTATTGGATTCGAATGTCTTCCTGTCCACCGTCTTTTGGACCACGGCGGAGGTGGAGGCTATGACCATGGTGGCGGCCGCGGCCGGGCCGGTGAGCGCGTAGAGTGCCCGCAGGCGCTGCTGCGTGGTGTACGGGTCGGTAACGAGTCGCTCGAACGGCAGCGTCTCCGTCTCAAGGTAATGGAGGACGGCGCCCTCGTCGGCGCTCCAGAGCGCTGCCTGCTCCGCAAGGCGGCGGGCGTCCTCAGGTCGCGGCGTCACCACGATCATGGGTGCGCCCAGTCGAGCTCTCAGCGTAGCAAGGGACGCCGGCGCACCCTCGGGCAACACCTGCACGCGCAGGCTCACGCGGTCTTGCTTCAACGCTGACAGCAGCCTCTTGAACTCGGGAGCGGTCTCGAAAAACCCTCCGAGAATGCTCAGACTCATCCTGTGGCCTTTCTCACTATTGACGTGGGCGGTTCCGTTCCAGCGGAACGGGAAAAAGGCCAGTCCGCCGAAATGGGACTAGCCTGTCAGTAATTCTATCACGCCCGGGCACGGGGACGTGTCCGGGCTTCTCTTGCGATTACGTCGCTAGCGCGAGGTTTTCCACCCGCGCTCGGAAATATCGACGGCCGTGCCGTCCACGCTCGCCCACTTCTTAGCCCGACAGGATTGAAAACTCATCGGTGCTGAGTCCCGCTTGGCGGATAATGCTGCGAAGCGTTCCTGTCGCAATCTCTCGATGTTCCGGAACGATGACTGTGCGCGTATGTCCACTGGCTACTTTGACGAACTTTATGTGGCTCCCTCGCCGCGAATGCACGGCAAATCCAGCCGCAATCAGCCTTCGCCGCACCTCACGAAACGGCAAGGGATTAAGCGGCGCCAACTTCCACCTCAATAGTACGCAGCTTGGGCGCAGCTTCTGGCATTGGCTCTTCGAAGTACAACTCCAGCGCTTCGCGGAGATTGTTCAGGGCTTCGAGTTCAGACTCGCCCTGGCTCGCCACGTCCACCTCAAGGCACTGGGCCACGTACTGGGCTTCTTCCTTCCATACGCTTGCCGAGAATTTGCGCTTCATGCCTTCCTCCCTACCTCCACCGTCATAAGCTCGTCGGTGAAGATGACCTCGCCATCGTAGACCTTCTTAATGTCGGCCATACCCTTCGCCATCGACTCCGGCTTTGAAAGGTGGGGGCCTATGTGCGAAAGCACAAGCGACTTCACTCCGGCCGCCTGCGCCATCTGCGCGGCGCCGACGGTGCCGCACTGGCCGCCGCCCTCGCCGTTTTCATTCATCCGGTCCTGGTCGTCCCAGCACATGCAGACCATCGCATCCGCGTTCTTCGCCAGGCAAATTACAGACTCGCACGGCTGCGTGTCGCCGGTGAAGACGACGCTGCCTTCAGACGTATCGAACCGGTACGCGAGGGAGTCCAGGAACGGCTGCACGTGCTCGCCCGGCGCCGCTGTGACCTCCCAGTCGTTGCCTGAATAGACCTTGCCGGCGAGGATGTCCTTCGCCGAGATCTCCGGCGGCCTCCGCGGCAGTTTGCCGCCGCGGTTGACGTACACCTTCTGGCTCAACGGGTGTCCGACCCGTGCCTTCCAGTCGTGCGAAAAGACGCCGATTTGCTCGTCCATCAGCCCCTTTGTAATGCGCTCCGTCGGCTGCGGGCCGAATACCTGGAGCATGTTCTCCTTGCCTATGCTCTGGTCCCACCGGCAAAGGAGGAAGCAGGGGTAATCGATGTCGTGGTCGAAGTGGTGGTGAGTGAAGAAGAGGTGGTCGATCTTCGTGGGCCACAGGCCAGCCTTGACCAGCTTGTGCGTAGTCGCCGGGCCGCAGTCGATCATGATCTGCCGGACGGCAGCCTCAAGCACATACGCAGAGCCGAACCTGGTCGACGTTGGGGTCGGCGTCCCCGCGCCGAGCACATAAACGCGTGCCATAGCTAATGCTCTACCTCCCAGGAGATTACCCGAAGTTTAGCAGAAGCTCGCTACCTGTACGACACCACGTCCACGCGGTCCCCGCGCGCTATCACCAGCACGCGCTCGCCCGCCGCCGCCGCGACCCGCTCGGCCACCGCGCCGGCGTCCGCCCCGCCTTCCGCCAGGCCGGCATCGGCGTCCGCCCACCTGAGGGTGGTCACTCCATATCCAAGCGCCGCCTCCAACGCCGCCACAAATGGCCCTCCCCCCTCCGCCACCAGCACGGAGACCTGCTTCCGCGCCGGGCGCTCTGCTACCTCGGTCTCCTCAGGCGCAAGGCGGCGGTCCTCCCGGTAGACCATCCAGTAGTACGGCAGGAAGATCGCCACCGGCGCCAGTAGCGACAGTGCCCCCTGAGCGCCTTCGAGAATCTGCGACGGAGTCCCTTCAAGGACCTCCCGCAGGATGACGAACAGGAAGAAGCTCACGCTCCCCAGAAAGGCAAGCATCCCCGCGCCAAGGACGAGGAATATGAACATTCGCCTTGGCTGGGAGTTCCGCTCTGCTGGGCCCACGGCCTCAGCCTTGAGCCGCGCCCTGCGCCAGTAGAAGCCCCACAGCGGCCCGCCAATTATCCCGAGCGTTAGCGCCAGGTCCAGCGCATCGCGCCAGGCGTCCGCGCCCGTGATTACGCCATCGCCTGACTCTGTGACGAGGCGGATGAACATGCCGGTCAGGTTCATTATTCCTGTCGCCAGGGTGAAAAGGCCTATCGCAGCCAACAGGTACGCATACGACTGCCGCGCGGACTGCGTTGGCTGCGGGTGGTCTCTGGCCTCAGTTGTGGCGACCATCGCGTGGTAGACCAGTATTCCCGCACCCACAATGACCGAAGCGACAGTGCCGGAAAGGAAGCGGAAGTGGTCGGCCGCGGGGAGCTCCGGCACGCCCACAACCCATTCAAGCAGGCCGTAGACCGTGACACCCACTGCGATGATGACTGTGAGCAGCCCGCCCAGGATTGCGAGCAGGTAGAGATAGACCTGCCTGAGCGTGGAATCGTAGTCGCCTCGGGCGCGATGCAGCCAGTGGTCAGCCCACGCAGGCCAGTTCACCAGGGCAATCGCAAGGTATGTCTTGAAGCTGTCGTTCCAGAAGCCGCCCCCGACCACCCTCAGCCCGGTCACGGCGTCGTATGCGTCCCGCAGTATCGTGTGGATGACCAGCGCAGTACCTGTGGCTGCGGCCGCTAATGTCCCCGCAGCGACGATGTAGAGGTAAAGCCGCCTCACCGCCAGAGTCTCCGGCGTCGGCTGACCCTCCGCGTCCTCGAGACGCATATGGAAGAACCAGACGGCCTCCCAGACAACAAACGCTGCCCATGGAAACGCGGCGAACTCCGTCCCTCCGAACAGGAATCGGACTATAGCGACTCCTGTGCCGATGACGAAGCCGATCGACGTTAGCAGGACGAGGTATATGTATGCCTTGCGGAAAACCGACCGCCGCTCCGCGGGCATTGTCGCAACGTAGCGGGTGACAGTCCGCCAGTGGAACCACCATAGGGGCAGGCCCACGACGGTAAGGGCTATTCCGAGCGCGACGCCTTCGCTGGAACCGGAGACGGCCGCGCCGCCGAATATGGCATCGAGCACGGCGACGCCCAGCAGGACAACACCGGTGGTCGCCATAGTGAGGGCGGCAAAAGACACGATGTAGAAGTAGAGCCGCCGCACGGTGCCGATGCCAGGGTCCAGGTCCGGCGCCTCGCTACGCCGCCTTGTCAGCGCGACGATGCCGTAGACAATCACGGCAATTACACCGGCCATGAAGAGCAAGGGGACCAGGGCCAGGAGGGTTGCACTGTCCATTGCTGTGCCTCCTAGCTTCCCGCCGACGGTGTCGGCGACGGTCGCGGCGTGGGCGTTACAGGCACAACCGGCAATGGCTTCGGCTCACGGTACGCCATGCAGCCCACAAATGGCCACTGCGGGTCCTCAGTGAACCGCCACTGCCCACTCTCCTGCCTTAGCCGGTAAACGTAGTCGGAGCTGTACTGTCCGGAACCAAACAGGCCGTCGCTGGAGACGTATGCCACCCGCAGTGTCACTACCGCCGCGCCCGCGACCATGTCTGTATCGCGCAGAGTCACGCGGTTCTGGCCGAGCGTGGACCTGGCGTATGCGCCGTCGCGCGCGAACTCGTCGACGGTGCAGCCGTCCCTGAGCTCCGCGCCCAGGTAACCGTACGCCTCGGTGTAGTCCTCGTCTTCGAGCGCCTTCAGGTATAGCTGCACCGTGCGCTCCGGGGTCCCGTCTGCGAAGACCTCTTCTTTCTGTGTGAGCGCAATCGCGATGCTCGCAACCAGCAGCACCGCAACGAATATGCCGCCTCCAATCAGCCACATCCTGGACATCAGGTCACCTCCTGTCAGGACACTTTTCGGGTCGATGGCGTTACGCCTTCATTATCCGTCAATTCGTCATCCGGCGCACTACGAAATACTGCCGGCGGAACAAAAACGAGGGCGGCCACGCGGCCGCCCTCGTTGAACAGTCTTTCGCTGCAACTGCCTAGCGCAGCACTCGTTTGCTGCTATTCAGGTAGTCCACCATCACGTACTGGCCAAGTTTGTCGGCCGTCGTATAGAACGCCCTGCCCTGGTTGATCTTCGTCATCTTGTCCACAAAGTCCACCAGGTACGGGTTCGACTCAAGCATGAACGTGTTGATCTTGATGTCCGCCTCGGTGCACCGCTTCACTTCCTTCAGCGTCTCGTCGATGGTCTTGTAGCTCGGCGGGTAGCTGAAATAGGCGCGGTCTTCCTCGAGGTGCGCCGTGGGCTCACCGTCGGTGATCATCAGTATCTGGCGCGTAGCCCCCTTGTAGTTTGAGAGGAGCTTGCGGGACAGCATGAACGCGTGGTGCATGTTCGTCCCCGCGCCGTAGGTGTTCCATGTGAGCTTGGGCAACTCTTCGCCTTTGACCTCGATAGCGTAGTCGGAGAACCCGATCACGTAGAAGTGGTCGCGCGGGAACTTGCTCTGGATGAGCCAGAAGAGCGCCAGTGCAACCTTCCGCGCGGCGGCGAAGTTGCCCATAAGCCCCATCGACCGGCTCTGGTCAACCA
This sequence comes from SAR202 cluster bacterium, assembly GCA_016872355.1. NCBI lineage: Bacteria > Bacillati > Chloroflexota > Dehalococcoidia > SAR202 cluster bacterium. Next base: position 14,082 of record VGZY01000052.1, read on the forward strand.
GGAGCACGGTAGCCGCCTGCGTGACGTGCTCGGTGCGGTTGATCTCCATGTCCGGCGGCGTGATGTGCACAGGCAGGTCGCCGCCCTCTCGCGTGACGGCGTTGAACACGGTCCGCACAAGGTCCAGGTCGAACGGGTCGCCGTATTCGTACTGCTTCGTCTCTGCAGTCGCTTCGCCGCTGGCGCCGCGCTGGTATAGCTGGTGCTGGCCCGCCCTGTCCTTCTTTAGCTCGGAGAAGACCTCCTTGAGGGCCTGCTGCGCCACCTTGCGGATGCCTCGGGCCGTCAGCTCCAGCTTGCCGTTCTCGTCCTTGAGATAGCCGGACTCCTGGAGCTGCTTCAACACCTGCTGGAGCTGCTCAAGCTGTTTGCGCGCGTCCTCACCCAGCGTCTCTTCGACCAGGTCCGGGTCGATGGCGCTGACGTCGCCGTTCCGGATGGCGCGCGAGATCTGCTTCTCAAGCTCGTCGATAGATTCGAGGCTGTCCATCAGGTCCATCGCCTCTTCCATGGCGACGGACTCATACGGGGGAAAGTCGCGCGCGGCCTCGCTCAACGGCAGGAGGCTGAGGACCTGACCTGCCAGGTCGGAAAGCTCCTGCATGAGCTCGGGGTCGATGCCCGGCGCGGTCATCTGGTCCAGCTCTCCCCGCTGCTGCGGCGACATGCTCCGCAGCAGTGCCTGCATGGCGGACATCTGCGCCTGCATCCGCTGGATCAGCTCGTCCAGGCTTCCCGCACGGTTCGGATCGAAGTAGTCGCCGAACTCCTTCATGAACTCGTCGAACTTTGGGTCCTTCCCGTTCGACCGGTCGCGCAGCATCTGGTTGAGGGCGCGCGTCATCTTCTTGAGGTCTTCTATCTGCTGCGGCGTGATCTCCTCGAGCTCCTGCCGCATCCTGTCCAGGAACTGCTCCATCATATGCTGCTTAAGCATATCCATGAGCTCCTGGAACTTGCGGTGCGCCTCCGGGTCCATGAAGTCGTAGTCGCTCAGCTCGCGAATCGCGCCTGCCGTGCTGTCCGGAAGATTGTCCAGCGCCTCGTTGGCCTTCTTCGCGCGGTCCTCCAGAAACTTCATGGGGCCCTTCATGGACTCCGCCTGCTTGGGGTCCCCCTTGAGCTGCTCCCGCGCAACCTGGAGACGCCGCTGGATGCCCTGCCGCTCAGTCTCGACAACGTCCTGCAGGCGCTCCTTGATCTCGTCCATCATCTTGCCCATGTTGTGCTGGGAGAGCTGCTCCCGGCGCTGCTCCTTTAGCCGCTCCATAAGGTCGCGCAGGCCGTTGACCTGGCGGTCGTTCTGCCGGTCGCGTACGCCGCGCTGGAACATGTCCCTCAGCGCCCGGTCCACGTCGCCGTGCTCCAGGATGTCATGGGAGAGCGCGTCAAGGAGCTCGTCCTCGTTGAGGCCCGATATCTCCTGGCTGCCGTCCCACTTTGAATATCGATAAGTAGTCATCAGCTACCTTTCAGGCAACTCCACAAGGGGTTGAACTGCTATGCTGCCATAATACTACATGTACGGCCGATTTTGTCCATCCAAGAATATGTAGTCCAAACGTACGTGTTGCGTAGTCCCCATCGGCGGGGCCGTTTCAAGCCTCCGTCGTCGTGATATATTTACACGAACGTTTTGACCGCTTCCAAGGAGATATCAGGCGTGAAGATCACCGATGTGAAGGTTGAAATCTACCGGTGGCCGCGTCACCGGCCCATCCGCAACGGCATGTATGTCTACGCCCACTCCGGGCTGAACCTGCTAAAAATCGAGACGGACCAGGGCATCACGGGCCTCGGGTTCGCCGGCGGACTCACTGACGACGGCAAGATGGTGGCGACCGCGGTCAATCACTTCAAGAATCAGATCATCGGCATGGACCCGCTGAACAATGAGCAGGTTTGGGCAGCCCTGTGGCAGCCGAAGCTGATCGGCCGCCGCGGCGTCACGACGCGCGCCATCTCCGGCATCGATATCGGCCTGTGGGACATCCGCGGGAAGGTCGCCAACATGCCGGTCTACAAGCTTCTCGGCGGCTTCTCAAGCGCGGTCCCCGTTTATATCGCCGGCGGCTACTACGAGGAGGGCAAGGGACTGAAGGATCTGGCCCAGGAGATGGAAGCGGCGCTCAAAATGGGAGCGACGGCTGTGAAGATGAAAATCGGCGGCGTACCCATCCACGAGGACGTGGAGCGAGTTCGAGTGGTCCGCGAAACGGTCGGCCCGAAGATCAAGGTAATGGTGGACGCCAACTGCGCCTACCGCCACTACGACGCCGTCCGCATCGCCGCGAAGATGGAGCCGTACGACCCATTCTGGTTCGAGGAGCCCGTGAGCCCGGACGACTACAAGGGCCACGCCCACATCGCCCAGCACACGACCATCCCGATAGCGACGGGCGAGAACGAGTACACGCGGTACGGCTTCCGCGACCTCATCGAAAACCGCTCGGCCTCCATCCTCCAGCCGGACCCGCTCATCATGGGCGGCATCACGGAGATAAAGAAGGTGGCCGCGCTCGCCGAGGCGCACGACATCCCCATATCCCCGCACGGCATGCAGGACATCGGCGTGCATGTTGTGGCGGGCGTGTCCAACGGACTGATCGTGGAGTACTACAGCGGCTCAACCGACCCCATGTACGACAGGACGTTCAAGAACCCGCTGCTGCTAAACAAGGGCCTGCTCAACCCGCCCGAGCGCCCGGGCTTCGGCGTGGAACTCAACGAGAAGGAGCTGGCGAAGTACCGCGTAGGGTAGTAGTCGGTAGTCGGTAATCGGTAGTCGGTTGAAGGATAAACAGAAGGGTCCGCCAACGCGATGTTGGCGGGCCCCTATTTTTGTGCCTTGTGGAGCTATGTTAGCCCTTGCCGCCCTTGGCGGGAGCGGCCGCTTCCTTGGCTTCGCCCTTCTGGGCGGTCGCCTCAGGCGCCTTCGCGGCCTCGCCCTCGGCAGCGGCCGCAGCAGCGGCGCCGACAGGCGTGCGGTCGACGGCCTGCGGCATCGCCTTCACCAAAACCTCGTGCGGGTCCATGAGGATCCTGATGCCCTCGGCAAGCTTGATGTCCTCGACGCGGATCGCCTTGTCGAACGTGGTCAGCGGCGCGAGATTGATGTGTATCTTGTCCGGCATCTGGAGCGGGAGCGCCTCCACCGTCAGGTGGTTGTGCGATATGTACAGGATACCGCCGGAGGCCAGCGCGGGCGCCTCGCCCTCGGTGATAATAGGCACCTCGGCCTCCACCTTGTGCGTCACATCCACGCGTATGAAGTCCACATGGAGATAGTCCTCCGTGACGGGGTGGCGCTGGATCTCGCGGAGGAAGCAGATGTTCTCGCCCTTGCCGCCGTCGATCTCGACCGAGACCGGGTGGTTCGTGCCTGCCTTCGGCACCAGGCGGCGGAGCACCAGGGCGTCCACCTGAAGGGACTGCGGGGCCGTGCCCTCGCCGTAGAAGTGCACGGGCACAATGCCCTGCCTTCGTAGCTGCTTGACCTTTTTGCCGGTCACAGTGCGGGGCGCGAGCTTGATGCTGAGTATGTCCATTAGAGCTTCTCACTTTCGACGTGAAACGTGGTCTGACCCTCGGCATGGCGAGAGACAACCCTGCTAGTATAACACAACTTTCCGGCAGCGCCAGATTCCGGGACGGGCATCACCTGATCAGCCGCACCTCCACGCCCACGCTCACTCCCGACCATGCCTTATCGGTCGTCAGAACCGGCAGACCAAGCCGAAGGCCGAGAGCGAGGCATGCCCGGTCGCCGAATGACAGCCCATGCCTGTAAGTAAGCCCACGGAGCAGAGCAGCGACCTCTGCATCCGAATCTGAAAACGGGACGAACGACAGGCCGAGGGCACGTATGCCCTCCAGCACCATTGTGGAGTCGGCAGAGCCCTCCATCACCTTCTGCAGCGCCTCGGAGAGGTTCACGGTGGAGATGGCCGAACCGGACAGGTAAGGGATGACGCGCTCTTTGCCCGTTTCATCCTTCAAAACGGCGAGAAGTGCGGACGCGTCCAGCACCATTCCAAGTGGGCGAGAGGTCAATCTCGCCTCCCATGCAGCGTACGTCCGGCTGAGAGGCCGCCGAAGCGTGCCTCAAGCTTCCTGCGCGAATCAGACTCCATCCTCGCGAAGACCTCTTCCGGGTCCCGACCTTGCGACCTCAACTCAGCCTCCGATTCCTCGGCCTCCCTCCGGGCCTCCGTCCTTCTCTCAGCCACCAGCTCATCCGCAAGGCTCACGCCAGGCCGCACAGAGCCTCTCACATGCACCTGAAGCCGCCGCAGAATGTTTTCCCTTGTCTCAAGGACCAGCCGGCCGGCATCCACCCGCGCAACAAGCTGGTCGCCCTCCCCGAGGCCAAGGGCAACCCTGTAGACGGCGGGTAATACCACTCTGCCTTGCGGACCCACGTTCACGAGCCTGAATCCGGACTCCTCTTCCGCGGCAGTGTACGCGGGCTGCTGCCTGACATGGTATTCGACCGATACATCGCTTATCTTTTGAACCGGCTTCCTTGCCATTCCATTACCTCAACCTTGGTGCCATTTACAATATAATTATGGCACAAACCTCGCTCGGATGCCACTTCAGACATTCACGTGCCGGCGCGCTACAGTCTGACCGCTCTGACCAGGTGATTGAAGTGATCGCTGATAAGCAGCACGTCGTTGCCGTAGAAACAGAGGCCGCTGGGGGAGCTGAGACCGGCCTTCGCCGCCGGGCCGCCGTCGCTGTGGTACCCGGCCTTCTCTGCCCCGGCGACCGTCTCCAGCTTGCCGTCCTTTGTGATGCGGCTTACCCGGTTGTTCCCGGAGTCTGAGAAATACACGGTACCGTCGCCTTTGATCGCCACCCCCTGGGGCCTTGAGATAGCAGCTTTTGTCGCCACGGCGCCGTCTGGCGAAAAGCCCTTCTTCCCGATGCCCGCCACTGTGGTAATTGTCCCCTTCGCGTCCACTTTCCTGATAACGTGGCTCGCGCTGTCGGCGAAGTACATGTTCCCCGCCCGGTCGAAGGCGATGTCGTTCGGGCTGCCGATCCGAGCCTTCGTCGCCGGCCCGCCGTCCCCGGTGTAACCGGATATTCCAATCCCCGCCACGGTCGTGATGATTCCGGTTTTTGAGTCCACCTTGCGGATGCGCCCGATCGTATCGCCGATGTAGATGTCGTCGTTGGGTCCCACCGTGACGGAAATAGGGTGGACCAGCGTGGCGCACACCGCCGGGCCGCCATCCCCACGGTCCCAGGGGAACGCCGCGCCGGCGACGTTGTGGATCGTCCCATCCAGCTCAACCCGGCGCACATGGCTGTGGCGAGTGTCGCATATGACAATCCTGCCCCTGGAGTCCACCGCAACGTCCATGGGATTGCCCAGATACGCCTGTGTCGCCTGACCGCCGTCGCCGCCATACGCCCGCGCGCCGTTCCCGGCGACCGTCCGGATGGTCCCGCCCGCGTCTATGCTGCGAATCCTCTGCCCCCACTGGTCCGCCAGGTAGACCGTGCCGTCCGGCGCCGCGCAGATGCCCGCCGGGCCGCAGAGAAAGCCGTTAATGGCCGGGCCGTTATCGTGCACAGATGTCCCGCCCAGCACGGTGGAGACAATCCCCGTCTTACCGTCCACCTTCCTCAGCCTGCCGCCCGTGTCGCCGTAGAAGACGTCGCCGTTCGGGTCAGCCCACAGGCCCACCTCCACCACGTTGCACGTGCTCTCCGTGCCCGGCACGTCCTCCTCGCCGAAGCCCGGCTGTCCGTTGCCGGCGATCGTCGTCACTATCCCGGTCTTCGCGTCCACCTTTCGCACGCGACATCCGTACTTCTCGCCGACGTAAAGGTTGTCGTGGACGTCCACGAATATAGCGTCCGGCATCAGGATGCTCGCCTCCGTCGCCGGGCCTCCGTCGCCGTTCGATGCGCGCTGGCCATTGCCGATGACGGTGGTTACGGTCCTCGTCTTCATGTCTATCTTGCGGACGCGGTCATTGGAGTTATCGCAGACGTAGAGGTTGCCCTTCGTGTCGAAGGCCAGGTGCTCGGGGTGGTAGAACGCGACCGTCTCCGCTGGCCCATTGTCCCCGGAGTACCCGCCAAGGCTGAGGCCCGGCCCATGCGTTGGGCGGCTGTTGCCCCGCTCCGTGGCGAAGTCGCGCGCCTGGTACCCCGCGAAGTGCGTGATGATCCCCGTCTTCGCGTCCACCTTGCGGATATCGTTCGCCCACTCGGAAGAGATGTAGATGTCCCCGTTATCTGCTATAGCTATTCCACAATGCGTATCCAGCTCCGCCTCGGTGGCCGGGCCGCCGTTGCCTCCCCTACCCAGCTTGCCGGAGCCGATCACCGTCGTGATGATGCCGGTATTGACGTCTATCCGCCTGTAGACCTGGTTGGCCAGGTCTGAGAAGTAGAGGTTGCCCTTCCTGTCCTGGGCGAGGTCATGAGGCGCGCTCAGCTGCGCTTCCAGCGCCTGGCCGCCGTCCCCGGTGTAACCGGGCACACCCGTCCCGGCCAGCCTGTGCAGGATACCGACCTTGTTTATCCGCCAGAGGACGTTCATGTGGTAGTCGGCGATGACGAGCTCGCCGGTCTTGTGCCATCGGACGACCCCAAGCGGCCAGCCGGCATCCGCCTCCTTCGCCGGCACACCCTCCTTCCGAAAGGACCCTGCAATTGTGGTGATGGTGCCTGGCTTCAGCTTTGACAAGGTATCGCGAAGCGTCATCGTAGACTCCTGGTGAGTATTTCAGGGTGTTGGAAGAGTTAAAGGAGGGCACGCTTTGGGGGCGCCATCTGGCGCACCGCGGTGACGAGACGGGGTTAGTTAACCACAAACGGGTCCCGGCCTCAAGAAGATGTGGCGCGGCTGAGAAGGCTGAAGAACTCTTCGACCGAATAGCTGGAGTGAAGCGGGTGACTCATCTTGAGGCTCGAATTCACGGAGTAGATGTTCTGCTTGCCATTCTTTTCTACCTCGACGTACCCCCTCGGCGCGAAGGTCCGCGAGGATGCCTGCGACCGTCCTCTCCGCCAGGTTCAGTGTGTCGGAAATCTCGCGAATTGTGTCCTTGGGGCGGTCAAGAAGGTGAAAGTAGACGACGGCGTGGTTGGTCAGGAAGGTCCATCTCTTGTCTTTACCGTTAGCGGCCATGACTGACCGGCCTACTGGAGTCCACCGCCGTGGGACTCGTACTCATGCGCAACCTCCACGTGAGCCCAAATATGAAATCGGTTGCATGCATGGTAATACATGATGTTTCCAGCATTCAAGTCTCAAAGCCGAACGGGTGTCTTTGCTCAGTGATATTGTCAGTAGGTAACTGCTCAGTGAATATGTCAGTCCATGAGAGGACTACATTTGACCGAGCGAGAAGCGAAGAGAGCACAGATACTGAACCTTGTTCTGGAGGGGCG
>VGZY01000053.1 GCA_016872355.1 SAR202 cluster bacterium
ACAGTGTGCTGTGCTTCCGATACCAGCGGACAGTGGCCGCGGATAACACGGTGAGCTTTGGTGGAGAGGACCTGCAGATCGAGCCTGACAGCGAGCGGAGCACATACGCCAGGGCGACCGTAGAGGTACAGGAGCGGCTGGACGGGCGCATCGTGGTCATGCACAAGGGGCGTGAGCTGGCCAGCACGGTTGCTCCCCTAAGACCCGCAGTCCTGCGAGCAAGGCGAAGAAAAGCTCAGGCGGGCAAGCGAGGAGAGGGGCGTGCTGGAGACGGACCCGTCTCCAGCACACCCCTCTCCTCGCCCAAGGATCGAAAGCCGGCTCCAGATCACCCTTGGAGATCGAGACTGATTCAACCAAAACCAGTCGTACTGACAAAATCACTGAGCAGTAAGACTGACAAAGTCATTGAGCATTGACAGGCATCTTCGGCGAGGTGCAGGCGAAGACGGACGACTCTATCACCGTGAAGCTGAAGGACGGCTCTACCGTGCAGCTTGTGGTGGACGCCGAGACGAAGATCAAGACCGGCGATAAGGACGCCTCCGGCATGGACGCTGTGCCCGTCGGCAGCCGCGTCGCCGTCCTGGCCGAGAACACCACCAGCAGCCCCGCGGCCCTCCGGGTGATGGTCGTCCCCGGCCAGCCGCAGAGAGAGCACCGCACCTTCACGCTGGTGGAGGCGAACGGCAACATCGTTGTCGTGGAGGATGAGACCGGCAACAGGCTGGAGATCGAGATCGACCACGAGATTTCGGACGCCATTGCCGGCGAGCTGGCGACGTTCCTCCTGGAGCTTGGCCCGCAGTCCAACCGGCTCAAGGCCAAGGCCGAGATGAAGATCTCCAACGTTGTGAAGCGCCTGGAGGCCCAGGCCCAGAAGCTGGACAGGGAAGCCAAGTCCGAAGCCCAGGCGGATGCCAAGGCCCGGAAGGAAAAGGCTCACGCGGATGTGACCGCGAAGCTGGAGGCGAACATGCAGCGCCAGCTGGACCTCTTCGCGGAAGTCATCGCCGACGCGCCGCCCCAGGCGAAGGCCGCGCTGGAAAGGGCCCGCGACAACACGGTCAAGGGCTACGAGCAGGCGCTGAAGTCCGTCGGCGCAAGCGCATCGTCCACCCGGGCGGTCCTCGGCACGCGCGTCATCGAGGGCGAGGTCACGGCGGTTAGCGAGGACGGCAGCCGCATCACGGTCACCTCAAAGCGCGGCGCAGCGATCGAGCTGAAGCTCGATGCAAATAGCCGGGTGACAACGTCCGCCAACGCCACGACAACTATCGAAGTCGGCGACGAGGTCACCGCGAAGTACGAGGCCGCCACCTCCACCGCCGTCAGCGTCCGCGTGCACGCCGACGACGATGACGACGACCAGGATGACGACAATGACGGCAACCGCGGCCGCTCCGAGGAGAAGAAGCCCGCGAGCACCCCCGCCAACGGCGGGGCGTCCAACGGGCGGGGCTCTACGATCTCTGTCAACGTCAAGGCGGACGCGGGCATATCGATCGGCCGTTAGAACGGCCGGTCCGGCAAGTAGCACACCCAACCCGAAAGGATAACGACAGGGCGCGGCCGCGACTCATGCGGCCGCGCCCTCCTGCTTTTTCCCCCGCCGACGGAACAAACCGTCCTTCTTTCTCCCCAACGTTATACAATAGTGCGGTTGTGCGAAAGCGCCACTCCGTCGAGAAAAAGGACACGCCGTGTTGCCCCCAAGAGCCATGAGCACCCAGCACCCGGACAACGCCACGCCCCCGCCTTTCGCAGAGAACGGCGTCCTCAAGGGCGAAGGCGAGGTCGCAGAGGCCTCCTACGTCTACGACCAGCTCGGCTGCGACGAGCAGATGTGGGACTTCGAGGGCAAGGCCGCCGACGTGGACGTCACCCTCAAGCTCCTCATGAGCCACCCGGACTTCTTCAAAAAGCGCGTCCTGGGCAAAGACGTATTCCTGACCCTCCGCATCCCCAACCCCGGCGTCGAGCGCCAGATGCGCAAAAAGGTGGAGGAAGCACTACATACGATAGTGACCAGTTTCGACGTCGCGTCGAGCTACTACGAGGCCGAAATTGCCCCTATAACGGAGGTCATACTACCTATGACCACGTCCTCGCAAGAGCTAATCTGGCTCGACTCCTATTACCGCGACGTCGTGGTTGGTAAAGACCGGCACATGCTGCCCGGCGGCAAGCTCGTGAAGGACTGGATGGGCGAGCACAAGCCCCACTCCATCCGCGTCATCCCCCTGTTCGAAGACCACCCCAGCATGCTCCACGCGGACAAAATCGTAGAAGAGTATTACGCATTCGCGGCCAAAGACTTCCCCTATGTACGCGTATTTTTGGCACGTAGCGACCCGGCCCTCAACTACGGCATGGCCGGCGCCGTCCTCCTCGCCAAATTCGCGCTGCAGCGCCTGGGGAAGCTGGAGAAGAGGCTGGGGACAGCCATTCACCCAATTATCGGAGTGGGAAGCTCGCCTTTCAGAGGCAACTTCAGGCCGCCGTACGTTGGCCGTGTGCTGGCGGAGTTCCCGAGCGTGCAGACGTATACGGTGCAGTCCTCCTTCAAGTACGACTACGAGATGAAGGACGCGAGGGCGGGCGTGAACCAGCTCATGGCGCACGAGCGGACGGACCCGACACACGTGGAGGAGGACCGGACGCTGAAGCTGGTGGAGAAGCTGCGCGGGCGGTATGAGGCGCAGGTGTCGCCACTGGCGAAGATGGTGAACTCCGTTGCGCCGTTTGTTCCGCGCAGGCGCGACAGGCGACTGCACACAGGCCTGTTCGGGTACTCGCGGGAGGGCGTCGGCGGCTCACACGAGATACGCCTGCCGCGGGCGATCACCTTCGCTGCGGCGCTCTACTCCGTGGGCGTGCCGCCGGAGCTGCTCGCGCTGGACGCGATGAGCGACGATGACCTGAAGTACGCGAAAGAGGTCATGCCGCACTTTGAAGATGACCTGGCAAATGCGCTGGAGTATGCTAATGAGGACAACGTCCGCGAGCTGCTGGGCAAGGACAGCGCGCTCCTGTGCCGTCGCTTCCGCCGCTCCGTGGACAAGGAGCACATGGCGATGACGACGCTGGTGTACGACATGGTGCGCCAGGGCCTAAACTTCTCGCACACCAGGCAGATGGTGGAGTGGTCGGCGCAAATCCGGGGATTTTTGGGGTAGGTACGGAAGGCAGTGAGGCACAAATGAATAACTACACGGCGGTCATCAAACAGAGTGGTAAATGGTGGATTGGTTGGATTGAAGAGATCCCCGGTGTGAACTGCCAGGAAGCGACACGAGAAGAGCTTGTCGTGACCCTCAAGGTTACGCTCGAGGAAGCGCTGGCTATGAACCGGGAAGAAGCTATCGCCGCGGCGGGGACCCAATACGAGGAAGAGTCGATAGCCGTATGAGGCGTTCGGACCTCATAAAGTACATGCGCTCTCAAGGATGCGAATTTGTACGTGACGGAGCTCGACACTCCTGGTGGCGAAACCCAGCCCTTAATAAGGCGACAGCCGTGCCGAGGCACAGCGAGATAGATGACGATTTGGCCAGGAATATCTGTAGAGACCTGGGTATCCCGAAAGTCCGATAGGTGGAGAGTCCTGGATGGCCTCGAAAGTCAACATTTCCGGCATAGTGCTGGCGGGCGGGATGAGCCGACGGCTGGGGCGCAACAAGGCGCTTGAGCCGATCGGCGGCGAGCCGCTGATTACGCGCGTGATCGGCAGGCTGTCGCGCGTAACGGACGAAATCGTGGTGAACGTCAACGACGCGGAGCGCGCCGCTGTTCTGCCGCTGCCGAAGACCACGAAGGTTGCCGTGGACATCTACCCGGACTCCGGCTCTCTCGGAGGCATATACACCGGGCTCTCGGCAGCGAGCGGCGATTGGGGAATCGTCGTCGCCTGCGACATGCCCTTCCTCAACCTTGAACTATTCCGGCGCATGGTCGGCCTGCGCGAGGGCTACGACGCAGTGGTGCCGGTGCTCGACGGCAGGCCTGAGCCCACTCACGCGGTGTACTCGAAGCGTTGCCTCCACTTCATCGAAGCAAAGCTCAAGTCAAACGACCTCAAGATTGCGAAGTTCTTCGATGGGGTCAGGGTGCGCTACGTGGCGCAGTCCGAGGTGGAGCAGATCGACCCCGAGCGCCTGAGCTTCTTCAACGTGAATACGCAGGAAGACCTCGACCGGGCTGTCGCGCTCGCGGCGGCCGGGAAGTAGCGCAGTGGCCTCTCAGCCAGCCGGCGAGGTCGTGGTGACCGTGGAGCTATACGGGCAGGCGCGCCTGCTGGCGGGACAGAAGATCGTGGAGGTGGCCCTGCCCGTGCGCTCCTCCCCGGCGGATTTCGCCCAGAGGCTCGCCGACAAATACCCAGCCCTTGTCGGCAAGGCCATCCGACCGGACCTGTCTGGGCCGATGGACAGCTACGTCCTGAACCTCAATGGGGTGGAATTCATCAGCGGCGCGTCTGTAGAATTAAGGCAGGGCGACACTCTGCTCCTCTTCTCGAGCCAGGCAGGGGGGTAAATCGCCCCAGGGACGGCACTCATGTACGGCTACCACGGCCAGGTCATGCTGATCGACCTTACCACCCGCAAGGTGGCGTGGGAGCCCTTGCCCGAGAGCATCCTGCGCCGCTTCATCGGCGGCATCGGCCTCGGCACGTATTTGCTCTATCGGTACTGTCCCCATGGCGTTGAGCCCCTTTCGCCCGGCAACACGCTCATCTTCGTCACCAGCCCACTCGTCGGCAGCAGGCTCACCACCTCAAGCAAGTTCGCGGTGCTAACGAAGTCGCCGCTCACCGGCTTCATCGGAGACTCCCTCTCATCCAGCTTCCTGGCGACCGAGATCAAGAAGACGGGCTGCGACGCGGTAGTCATCACCGGACGCGCGGCCTCGCCTACGCTCCTCCATATCACTAACAACGGAGTAGATTACCTCGACGGGGCCGTGCTCATTGGCCTCACGACGTCGGAGACCGAGCAGGCAGTGAAAGCGAAGCTCGGCGGCATGACTCGCGTGGCGAGCATCGGCCCGGCGGGCGAGAAGCTGGTGAAGTACGCGAGCGTTGCCAACGACGGCGGGCGGCAGGCGGGCCGGACGGGGTCCGGCGCCGTGATGGGCTCGAAGAACCTCAAGGCCATCGCCTTCCGGGGCAGCCGGCCCGTGGAAGTCTTCGAGAAGGATGCCCTCGACACGATAGGCAAGGACCTCACCCTCCGCAGCCTGGGGCCTGCGACGGAAAAGTACCGGACGCTCGGTACGATGGCGAACGTGGCCGTCTTCAACCGCCTCGGCACGCTGCCCACGAAGAACTTCCAGCAGTCCACCTTCGACCAGGCGGAGCAGATCAGCGGCGAGGCGTTCGTCCAGTCGCACCACGTCAAGAATGCCCACTGCGCCAACTGCACCATCGGCTGCGAGCAGATTGTGACGACGGACGACGACGGCAAGCAGGCGAAGGGGCGCATGGAGTACGAGAGCGGCTTCGCGCTCGGCCCGCTGGTCGGCGTCGGCAACCCCAACACCGTCATACGTGCGTCGAAGATGTGCGACGAGCTGGGCATGGACACGATCAGCGCCGGCGCGACGATCGCCTGGGCGATGGAGTGCTTCGAGAAGGGCATCCTGACGCCGGCGGACACGGGCGGCATCGACCTCCGGTTCGGCAACGAAGACGCGCTCCTGAAGACGCTGGAGCTGATCTCGCGGCGGGAAGGCATCGGCGCGCTGCTGGCGGACGGGAGCCGCATCGCCGCGCAGAGGACGGGCCATGGCTCAGAGGCCTGGGCGATGCACGTCAAAGGACTGGAGATGCCCGGCTACGAGCCGCGCAGCCTCAAGACGATGGCGGTGGCGCTCTCGGTGGCAACACGCGGCGCGTGCCACAACAGGTCGTCCGCATACGAGGCGGACTTCTCAGCGCGGGTTGACCGCCTCAAGGTGGACGACGAGCGCGGCCGCATCACGGCGGAGGGCGAGGACTTCTCGTCAGTGCTCGATTCATTGATCTGGTGCAAATTCCTCCGCAAGGCCTTCACGGACCTCCACGCCGAGTCCGCCGCCATCTACCGCCACATCACCGGCTGGGACATGACGCCGGGGGAGCTCAAGCAGGCGGGAGAGCGCATCAACAACCTCAAGAAGCTGTTCAACATCCGCGAGGGCTGGACGCGCGCGGACGATACCCTGCCCGCCCGCGTCCTCACAGAGACGCTGCCAACCGGGATAGTCCAGGGCATCGGCCTGACGCGGGACGACCTCGATATGATGATCGACGGCTACTACCGCGCCAGAGGCTGGGCCGCGGACGGCACGATACCTCCGGCTAAAATCCGTGAGCTCAAGCTCGACGACATAGTTGAACAACCGTCCGCCATACGCTAGTATGCGGCGAATGGAGGTTGCCTTGATTACGGACCGCAAAGAGCTCCGCGCGGTGCTCCGCGAAAAGTTCCCGCGCAACCACGGGCAACTCCTCCCCGCGCTGCACTTCCTCCAGCACGAGTTCGGTCACCTGCCGGACTGGGCGATGGAGGTTGTAGGCTGGCACCTGGGCATCCCTGCCAGCGAGGTCTACGGCGCGGCAACGAGCTACACCGAGCTCCGCATCAAGAAGCCCGGGGAGCACGTCGTGCGCGTGTGCACGGGCCTCGGGTGCTGGATGAACGGCGGCAAGGACCTCCTGTCCGGCCTCGCGCACGACCTGCAGGCGAAGCCCGGCGAGACGACCTCCGACGGCCGCATTACCCTCGAAGAGACCCTCTGCGGCTTCCTCTGCGGGTTGGCGCCAGCGGTCGAGGTAGATGGGAAGTGGCAAGGGCGCGCGACGGCCGCAGCGGTCCATGCGTCAGTCAACGGGGCGGCGAAGCCATGACGACTACCGCATCCCCCATCAAATTCCTGTCGCAAATAGCAGCGGAAGCCGCCGCCCGCCGCAAGGAGCTACTAGGCGGGAAGACGCGGCACATCGTCCAGGTCGCCCACTGCTCGCTCGCCGTGGGCGCGGATAAGGTGGTTGCGGCTGTACGGCAGGCCGTGGGTGAGAATGAGGTCATCATTGTCGCCGGGTGCGACGGCACCTGCTTCCAGGCTCCAAAGACAGTCACCATCGCCCCCGACGGGCGGCGCGAGGTCAAAGGCCACGGCGTAGAGAGCGACTTCTTCGCCCTCCAGAAGCGCATCGCCATGGACGGGTGCGGCGAGATAGACGCGACGGACGTCGACGACTACCTCGCGCATGGCGGATATGCCGGACTGGCGAAGGCGCTGTCGATGTCGCCGGAGGCGGTGATCGAGGAGGTGAAGGCATCCGGCCTGCGCGGTCGAGGTGGCGCATATTTCCCTGCGGCGATGAAGTGGGAGGGCGCGCGGAAGGTTCGGAACTCACCAAAATACTTGGTGGTGAACGCCGAGGAGGGCGAGCCGGGCATCTTCAAGGACCGCCACCTCATGGAGGGCGTGCCCCACCGGATCATCGAGGGCATGGCCATCGCCGCCTACGCGACCGGCATCAACGAGGCGTACGTCTACATCAACGCAGAGGCGAACCTCTCCGCCCACCGGATGGAGAAGGCCATCGCCCGCGCCAAAGCCGCGGGCCTTCTCTGCGAGAAGATCCTCGGCTCCGACTTCACCCTCAACGTCACAATCATGCGCGGCGCGGGCGGATACGTCTGCGGCGAGGAGACCACCCTCCTGAACACGATGGAGGGCTACCGCCGCGAGCCAAGACTCCGCCCACCCTTCCCGACCACCGCCGGCCTATGGGCCAAGCCGACGGTCATCAACAATTGCGAGACACTCGCTAATGTGCCGTTCATCATGGCCAAAGGCGCAAAGGCGTACGCCGCCATTGGCGCATGGCCGTCAGACTCGAAGACGCCGCCCAACCAGCGCGCGTCCGGGACAAAGATCGTCAGCCTCAGCGGCTCCGTCCATCGCCCCGGCGTAGTGGAGCTACCGATGGGCACGACGCTCCGGCAGATCATCGAGGCCGTCGGCAATGGGCCGATGGCTGGCCACGCGTTGACCGGCGTCGCCGTCGGCGGGCCGTCCAGCGGTGTCTTCCCGACCTCGATGCTCGACACTCAGATCGCGCCGGGGCTGCTACACGAGTCCGGCGTCATGCTCGGCGCAGGCGGGGTGATCGCACTTGATGAGCGCACGCCCGCGCTGGACGTCGTGAGGCGGCTGGCGGCGTACAACGCTGCGGAGTCGTGCGGCAAGTGCACGCCGTGCCGCGAGGGCACGCCCCGCATGGTGGACGCGCTAGACCGCATCCTCTCCGGCAAGGGCGCGCAGTCGGACATCGAGGAGCTGCGGTACCTGGCGGACGTCGTGGGCGCTGCGTCGCTATGCGGCCTCGGCCAGGCCGCCGGCAGCCCAATCACCAGCGCGCTCCGGTTCTTCGGGGACGAGATCGCGATGCGGGTAGCGTCAGGAGCACGGTAAATTGACATGATCATACATGTGGTTGAGGTGACTGTGATCGGGGACTACATGCTGGCATTGACGTTCGACGATGGTTCATCTAGGACAGTCAGCCTACAACATCTATTGAACGGTCCTGCCTTTGAAATGCACCGCGACCCCGTCTATTTCGCCCGTGTCAGCATAGACACCGTTGCCGGGACTGTCGCATGGCCGAACGGAGTCGATATCGCGCCTGAAACACTCTACGAACTAAGCTCGGAGACCATCTAAACGCCCAACCATAAATCGCCGACGACAAAGGGGGATACGAAATGGTCGATTCCGCCGGAGAAACACCAGAGCGCAGTTAATTTGGAGACCGATTGAAAGGAGTTGCCACGTCTTTTGTGTCACACACAAAGGAAACGGCGGCTAAAGTAGCCAGTGAAACGGTCGACAAGACGAACGTTTTGACCGGCAAGAAGGTTGAGGAACTTGTCAAAGAGTACAGCGAGCTCTACACAGCGGTGCTGCTTGGCTTACATAAGGACCTCCTTGCACAAAAGGCGAGGACTGAAGAGAGCGCCCGGAATTCTGTTCAGATACAGCAGCAAAACGAGTTGCGGATCGCCCGACTAGAGAAATTAGCGACATCCAAACCGATGCAGAATTATCTCGCGATGGCGGCGTTGGCTGTGGCGGTCGCGGCGCTGGGGGTGGCGGTATGGGCAGCGATGTGATCGAACTTCAACGTCTGGCGGACCGGTATCGCAGTTCATTTTCGGGTCCATGGGACCCCGTAACTGCCATTGAAGAACTGTGCAGACACCACTCAGTAGTCGTGAATGAGTGGACCGATAGCACTGGCGGTGGTATGTGGATCGGTGTTGCAAAGTTCATTTTGCCAAGGGCTATTGGATACGGGGCCAATGCGGCGGCGCAAAACTTCACTGAGATCGGCGTCCGAGCAGTCCGCGATGTTATTAAAGTTACCGATGCATTAATGCAGGCGAGAGTCACAAACTTCGAAGAGTCTATAAGACTCTTGGAAGAGAACATTGACATCCTGCGAAGCTTGAAGTCGGGCGTGATTTGACCCGAACACAACTCGACCAACCGAGACTCATCCTCGGCGAAGGTGTACCCCATGACCATTACCCTCACAATCAACGGCTCCACGGTCCAGGTAAACCCCGGCGCGTCTGTGCTGGATGCGGTGAACGCGTCCGGCACGTACATATCACAGCTGTGCAAGGACCCGGACATTAAGCCCATCGGGGCGTGCCGGACGTGCCTGGTGCAGATTGAGGGGCAGCGCGGCTTCCCGGCCTCGTGCTCTGTTCCGGCGGCAGACGGGATGAAGGTGGTCACGGACTCGCCGCAACTACGCGCGATCCGGCGCGGCGTTGTGGAGCTGACGCTCGCGATGGTGGGCGGCCCTTCTTCCAAACCCAGCACCCAGTCCCCAGCACCCAGAACCCTCCCGAAGGACTACCGGGAGCTTACCATCGCCGCGCGGTGGCACGAGATCGACGCGCCGCGCTGGGCGAGCAGGCGCCGCGAGGCGGTGGATGCGAGCAACCCCGTGTTCAACATCGCGATGGACGCCTGCATCCTCTGCGGGCGGTGCGCTCAGGCGTGCCAGGACGGCCACCAGTTCATCGGCGCTATCGACTTCCTCGGCGCGGGCCGCAAGAGCCGCATCGGGACGTTCATGGACAAGCCGCTGCTGGAGTCCATCTGCACCACCTGCGGCCAGTGCCTCTCGGTCTGCCCCACGGGCGCGATCGAGGTCAAGGCGCCGGTGAAGAGCGTCGCGAAGACGGTGAACACCACCTGCCCTTACTGCGGCGTCGGGTGCGGCGTGAAGGCGCAGGTGGACGAGCGCGACCGCATCGTAGCGATGCTGGACGATCCGGCCAACCAGTCGAGCGTGGGGATGCTGTGTGTGAAGGGCCGTTTCGGCTACACCTTTGTGCACCACAACGACCGCCTCACAACGCCGCTGATCCGCCGCGAGGGGCAGCTGGTTGAGGCGACGTGGAACGAGGCGCTCGACCTGATCTCCGAGAAGCTGGCCCAGTACCGCGGCGACGAGTTCGCGACGCTGTGCTCCGCCAAGGCGACTAACGAGGACGGGTACGTCCAGCAGAAGTTTTCGCGCCTGGTGATGCAGTCCAACCACATCGACCACTGCACGCGGCTTTGCCACTCGCCGTCAGTGGAGGCGATGCTGGTGGCGCTCGGCAGCGGCGCGACGAGCAACTCGTACATCGATTACGAGGAGGCGGGCTGCCTGGTGATCATCGGCTCGGACGCCAACTCGAACCACCCCGTCGCGGCCTCCCGCATGCGGCGGGCGGTCATTGAGCGCGGGGCGAAGCTGATCGTAATCAACCCGCGCCGCATCGAGATGTGCGACTATGCGGAGCTCTGGCTGCGGCCGCGCCCCGGGACGGACGTCGCCCTCCTGAATGCGATGGCGAAGGTGATCCTGGACGAGGGCCTCGCGGACATGGAGTTCATCGAGCACCGCACCGAGAACTTCGAGGCGTGGCGCGATGTGGTCGCGAAGTACGACCTCCAGCAGGCCGAGGAGCTCACCGGCGTCCCCGCCAAGGACATCGCGAAGGCCGCGCGCATCTACGCCAGGCCGCCCTTCAGTGGCTCATGCCTGATCTGGGGCATGGGCATCACCCAGCACACCAATGGCACCGCGAACGCCCACGGCCTGCTCAACCTGGCGTTCGTCGCCGGGCAGCTGGGCAAGCCGGGCGGAGGCATATCGCCCCTGCGCGGGCAGAACAACGTGCAGGGCTGCGGCGACGCCGGGTGCCTGCCCACCGCCTTCCCGGGCTACCAAACGATCAACCCGTCGAACGTCGCCAAGTTCACCCAGGCGTGGGGCAACCACCCGATACCGCCGCAGATGGGCATGGTCGTCACGGACATGGTCCAGGCGGCGATGGACGGCAAGCTCAAGGCGATGTATGTCACAGGGGAGAATCCTCTGCTCAGCGAGCCGGACCTCCACCACGCCGAGAAGGCGTTCAAGAAGCTGGAGTTCCTCGTCGTCCAGGACATCTTCCTCCACGAGACGTCGCAGATAGCGCACGTCGTCCTGCCTGCTGCCTCGTTCGCGGAAAAAGACGGCACGTTCACGAACAGCGAGCGCCGCGTCCAGCGCGTCCGCAAGGCCGTGGAGCCCATTGGCAATAGCCGGCCGGACTGGGAGATACTGTGCGACCTGGCGACGCGGATGAGCAGGCGGCTGGGTCTGGGGCTGGAGAAGGAGTTCGCGTTCATGCACCCGGCCCAGATATGGGATGAGATGGCGCGCCTGACGCCTATCGTCGCGGGCATCTCCTACGAGCGGCTGGACAAAGAGGGCGGCATCCAGTGGCCCTGCCCGACTCCCGATCACCCCGGCACGCGCTACCTGTACGCCACGGACTTCCCGAGGGGGCCGCGCGCGAAGTTCGTCCCGTTCGAGCAGGGCGCTCCGGCCGAGGAGCTGCCGACGAAGCGGTTCCCGCTCATCCTGAACACCGGCCGCATCCTGTACCATTGGCACGGCGGCACGATCACCTGCCGGGCGGACGGCCTGCTGGCGCGCGCGCCGGAGCTCCAGGTATCGATGAGCGCGGAGGACGGCGCGAAGTACGGCGTCGCGGACGGCGAGTGGATTCGCGTGCTGTCCCGCCGCGGCGAGCTTGAGGGCCGCGCGACCTTCACGGACAAGATGCGGGCGGGCGAGGTCTTCGTCCCGTTCGTGAAGCTGCGCGACCACGCCGCGAACTTCCTCACCAACGCCGCCTTCGACCCTAACTCGAAGATCCCGGAGTACAAGGTCTGCGCCGTACGCATCGAGAAGATCGGCGCGGAGGGCGAGCGGAAGGGCGAGGGCCGCAAGAAGCGGGCGGTGGTGTAGCCCGCGCGATTCATCGCGCCTGTCTTATTCACCAGGTTAGCCTGTCAACAACACGGGCACGATAAATCGTCCAGGCTACAGGAAACCGCCGGCCACGTCACAACACGCCATTCATGTTGATGGAGATTTGCAGATGACATCCGAAGGAATACAGATCCCCAAACCGGACGCGGAGGCGTTCAAACAGGGACGGAAGCTTTACCTTGTCCCGATCTTCTCCCTGCCTAAGGAGATGCCCGTCGAGGGGCAAAAGGTGGTGCACAAGTACTGGTCGGAGGTGCGCGACCAGATTCGCAACCTGGAGCGCATGCTGGGCAAGGTGGCCCACGTGTACCACGAAGCGGTCTTCACGGAG
The DNA here is from genome assembly GCA_016872355.1 of SAR202 cluster bacterium. Taxonomy (NCBI): domain Bacteria; kingdom Bacillati; phylum Chloroflexota; class Dehalococcoidia; species SAR202 cluster bacterium. The sequence continues at coordinate 12,714 of VGZY01000053.1, forward strand.
GGCGACGATGCTCTGTCTACAGTGGCAGACATCAACGCAAAGGGCGTGTTGTTGGTACGGGAGCTGTGCCGCGCCGAAGCCAAGCTGCACGCCACCGAGGACCGCGACCTGATGGAGGAGTTCTACGACTGGCACATGGTCCTAACCATCGGCGTCCGCAGCCGGCGTGTCATGACCATGGCGATGGACGCCTACCGCGAGGCAGTCCAGAAGCGCTATGACTCCATCGGCGCAAGAATAGACCAGACGCTGCAAGGCGACGAGTCCGGCGTGCTGATGATCCGCGACGACCATCACGTGCAGTTCGCGCCTGACATACAGGTCTTCTACATCTCGCCGCCCGGCCTCGACGCGATCAAGCGCTGGCTGGATGAGCAGTACCGCTCGGCGATGTCCCAGGCAGCCCCCGGGGACGGCGAGCCGGTTGAGTCCGGCCCACCCGCCCAATCTTGACGCTGTCCCCCAACCGGAAATCACAGAACTCTGTGATGCGGTCCGCCGTTGTATGCCATATCATCTACACACTGTGACGTTAACGCTTCCCGCAGGAGATTCCCATGCCCTACCAGGCAAGCCGCCGTGCAAAGTCCAGCATCTCACCGTTCGTGTTGGTGGCCATCGCTGTGGTAATCGCGATACCGGTTGTCGTCATCGCCATCGCGGTCAACATGTCCGGCGAGATCGAGAGCCGAGCGGACGGCGACGAGTACCCCGCGTGGTCGCCTGACGGCCTGCGGATTGCCCTGGCCTCCGACGATACGGGCGATTGGGATATCTTCACCCAGCGGCCGGACGGCGGGGTTAGAACCAACCTGACCAACACGCCTGAAATCGACGAGACGCGGCCGGTCTGGTCGCCGGACGGAACGATCATCGCCTTCCTCGGCGCCGCCTCCAACGGCACGGACATCTACACGATGCGCCCGGACGGCACGGACCGCAAGAACCTGACCAACCAGCCGGGCTCGTACCTGGACCTTACATGGTCGCCGGACGGCTCAAAGATCGCGTTCGCCTCCAGCCGCGACATTCCGCGAGACGACTGGACACCGGTGCCCGGCTCCTCCATGCAGGGCCCGCCGGTGGACATCCGCCCCGCAGAGCTATACGTCATGAACGCCGACGGCACGGGCGTGCAGCGGCTGACGAACAACGATAAGGCGGACCTGAACCCGAGTTGGTCGCCGGACGGCACACAGCTCGCCTTCCAGTCAAACCGCGACGGCGACTACGAGATATTCGTAATGAACGCCGACGGCAGCGAGCAGAAGCAACTGACGTCGAACAACCGCGTGGACTCCGACCCGGCGTGGTCGCCGGACGGTGCGTGGATAGCGTTCTCGTCCAACCGGGCGCAGACGGAATTCGAAGAGCATACGGGGGCAAGCGGGCAGGTCTTCAGCATATTCCTGATGAGACCGGACGGCTCGGAACAACAGAACCGCTCCGCCAGCATCATCCGCAACGACGGCGCGCCCAGGTGGTCGCCGGATGGCCGGTTCATCCTGTTCGACAGCCGCACGCAGGGCCGCCTTGCCGGCGTCGAGGGCTTCAACGAAATCACGGTCATCACAGGCGCCGGCCTGAACTCGCTCAGGACGCCGTTGACCCCAAGCGACCAGTCCACGGACCCGGACCTCTTCACCAGCGGCGCGTGGGCCCCGGACAGCCGCCGCATCGCCTACGTCTCCCGCGAGAGCAAGCTCGGGCATATCCGGGTCATGGAGATCGCCCTCCCCGGCCAGGCGCAGGCGGTGAGGTAGGCTTGCTCGGGTTGCCACAGTCCCGGCAACTGTCAGACAGGTCAGACATTTCAGGGTCCGCTATGGCACGGGGATGTCCGTGACGCGGCGGTCGCGGATGCCGGCGAGGTACTGCTCCATGACGGCGCGGTCCGCCCCCAGCTCGACGGCCTTGTCCAGGTCCGCCTTGGCCTCCGCGTCCTTGGAGAGCATGGTGTACGCCACCGCGCGGTAGGCGTACGCGTCCACGTAGTTAGGCTCAAGCTTGATGGCGTCGTCCAGGTCTCCAAGAGCGCGGTCAACCAGGTCCAGGTTCATGAGGGCAACTGCGCGGTTCTTGTAGGCCTCAGCGTAAGTGTCGTCCAGGCGTATGGCTTCGTCGAAGTCGCGCGCGGCGGCCTGGTCATCCGCGCCGTCAGCGAACAGCATCCCGCGGTAGTTATAGGCCACGGGCGACTCCGGATTCACCTCGATCGCCTTGTTGTAGTCTGACAGGGCCTCTGCGAAGCCCTCAAGCACGATGAAAGAGTTGCCGCGGTTTATGTAGGCCTCTACGAGCGTCGGCTCCAGCCGAATTGCCTTGTCGAATTCCCGGATGGCGTCTACATGCTGGTCCATGTCCGCATAGACATTGCCGCGGTGGAAGTATGCAACCGGGTCTTCAGGCTCCATGCTGATATAGACGTTGAGGTCGCCCAGCGCCTGCTCGAAGAGGCCCAGACCCGCATGGGCCTGGCTGCGCGCCAGCAGGGCCTCGGAGTCATACGGCGTGACGGCCAAAATTGCTCCGTAGTCCGCCAGCGCCAGCTCGTACTCGCCCATGGCAACGTAGGCGTTGCCGCGGAAGTACTGGGCGGCCTGTGAGTTCGGCGTGATGGCGAGGAGCTGGTTGAAGTCCTTTATCGCCTCGTCCGGCCGGCCGATCTCGGCGTAGATGATGCCCCTGTTTCCGTAGTATGAGGCCGTGTTGGGACTCAGCCGGATGGCCTCGTTGAAGTCCGCGATGGCGCGGTCGAACTCGCCCTGGCGGGCGAAAACGCTGCCCCGCTGCGATCGGGCAGCAGATGAGACAGGGTTCAGGCGGAGGGCGTCTGTAAGGTCCCTGATCGCCTCGTCCAGCTTGCCTGTTGCGCCGTACACCGTGCCTCGGCCAAGGAACGCCTCCGCGTTGTTTGCGTCCAGCGCAATAGCCGACGTGTAGTCGGCAATCGACGTTTCGGCCTGCCGGAGCTCCGCGTAGGCCTTGCCCCTTAGCACGAGTGCCTTCGCGTTGTTGGGCTCCAGCCGCAGCGCCTCGGTCAGGTCTGCCACGGCGCCCTCATATTCACCCTTGTCGCCCTTCAGCTCGCCTCTCAGAGCAAACGCGGCGGCGTGGTCGGCCTTGAGCCTGATTGCCTCATCGACGTCCTGCATGGCAGCAGCCTGTCTGTCCAGGCTGGCCTGGGCCTTCGCCCGGCTGTAAAATGCGTCCGCATTTTTAGCGTCCAGCCGGATGGCCTCATTGAGGGACGCGACGGCGTCCTCCCAGCGTTCTTGCTCCAGGAGCTGGACCCCCTCTTCATAGCGCTTCTTTCCCTCGTTGCCGCAGGCAACCGCGCCCAGTACGACAATTGTCGCAGCGGCGAGGAGAAGCAAGGTCTTCTTCATCTAAGGCTCCATTGTTAAGACTTGACGGCCGCCAACTCAGCACATCTTGAAGCGCCCCTGGACCGACATTCAGAGCTTTAACGGTCCCGGAGGCAACACGGGTCCCAACCATGCCTTGAGGTCACGGAGCACATCGTGGGTGATCTGGTGGCCCATTCGATACTCTCGATAGTAGACGGAATAACCTTCGGATTCAAGAAAGACGCGGGCGTCACGGGCCTCGTCCACGGGTATCATCGAGTCCATGTCGCCGTGGGAGATGAACACGGGCGGCTTGTTGCCTTGCGGAAGCCGGCTCTGCAGCCCTTCCGGGTCCGGCAGCCCGGCGCTCATGGCAATAATGCCGGCGTATAGCTCAGGCCTCGTGAGGCCACACAGGAAGGACATCATCCCTCCCTGTGAGAAACCTCCAAGCACCACCTTGCCGGGCGGAACGCCATAGCTCTCCATGGTTTCATCAACGAGCACGTTGAGCTTCTCCTCAGCCGACCGCCACTGCTCGCTCGTCGACCGGTCGTACCGGTCTGCCCATGCATAGCCGGTCTCGCGGAAGCCGAACCGCATCTCGATCGGGGCGTTCGAGCAAACGTAAACGTAGCCGTGGCTGTCGATCAGCTCAGCCAGCCCGGCCAGGTCCGCCATGTTCGAGCCGAATCCGTGGGCCAGGACCACCATCGGCAGCGGCCGGGAGGGGTCATACGCGTCCGGCTCCAGCGCAATGTACTGCAGCGACTTGCCTTGAAGGGTTTTCGACTTCACTCCCCGCCCCTTGCTCCCGAATGCGCGCCGGCTTACATCTAGAACGCCGGCGGAAGCAATTCGTTTGTGCCCCGTAGGCACCGAAATTTAGTCCTCCTATGTTACCCCAACCGGCGCAAACAAATGTATCCTATATGGAGCAGTTATCCGGAATGCGCAAACGAGGTGTCAATGAGCAAGCTGATTGAGAAGTTGAGCAAGGTTGGGCAGGGACAGGTGCAGGCTATGGGCTTCGCATCTTCCTCACGCAAGAGCGAAGCAAACCCTCACATGCTGCTCATCGGCAAAATCACGCCGGATGCCGCCGCGGACCCCGGGCTGGCCGGCGCCCGCGTGGACGCGTTCCTGCTGGCCCTGGACGCCTGGGATGAGCAAGCTGTCACAGGAATCGCAGGAAAACTCGAGGACCGTGTCTGGGGCATCCGCATGTCCGCAGTAACATCGCAACAGGCGAAAAAGGTCGGGGATTTTGGCGGCGACTTCATCGTCTTCGACGCAGACCCGACGGAGTCCTCGGTACTCGACGAGGAAAAGCTCGGCAAGTTTGTGACGATCACCGACGACATGGACGACGACGTCGGACGCATCGTGAACGCCCTGCCGATCGACGGCGCTTACTTCTCCTCGAACGAGGATCTGCAGGCGATGACCGTAGGAAAACTCATCAACATCGGCCTTGTGAGCGGAGTCCTTTCCGGGCCGGTACTCATGCCTGTGCCGGGAGACCTGTCAACGAAGGACCTGGAGGGCCTGAGGAGCGTCGGAGTAGCCGGGGTCGTGGTCGACCTGGCTTCGTCGTCCGATGTCGCGGAGATCAAGGCTGCCATCGCAGAGATGAGTGCGAAGCGCCCGGCGAAGCGAAAAGGGCGTAATGCGCTTGTCCCGTCCCTGGCTTCCGCCGCAGCTGCGCCCTCTCCCCGCCGGCGCGAGGGGGAAGACGACGGCGAGGACGAGCACGAGGGCCATTGAGGCCCGAGTCAGAGAGATCAGAATGGTATTGAAAGGGAGAGTTGAAAACAAGGGAGTATGCTACTGTGTTGCTGCGCCAGCCTGCTTATAGGCGCGCTCATCACATCTGTCCTTGTCACAATAGCCGTATGCACATTTCTGATAATGTACTACGTGTTTTAGCGTCCCCAGGCCCCGCTATCGCCCGTGGGGTAGCCTATCAGCCAGGTAGCCAGGGAGCCCGCGCTCCTTCATCTTCTTTTGGGTGACGGCAACGTCGTACTTTACGCGGTGGTGGGTCACGGACTTGTCCTTGGAGTTGTATAGCGCGTAGCTGGCGCGGGCATCCCCGTCGCGAGGTTGGCCCACACTGCCGGGATTTATGATAATCCGGTCATTCTTGAGTGCGAACGGCCGGTCCAGCGGAAAGTCAAAGAACGCCGCGCTTTGCCCCTGCGGCTTGCAGAGGAACGGAAGGTGCGAGTGACCCACAAGGCACCTCTTGGTGCCGAGGTGGAGGAAGCTGGCAGTTGCCGCGGCAACGGAAACGACATACTCCCACACGGGGTCGCGGGGGCTGCCGTGGACGATGGTGAAGTCTTCCGTCTCGACGCGGATGGGGAGATCTCGCAGGTACTTGATGTGGTCTTCCTTGAGCTGGGCGACCGCCCAGTGGATGGCAGAGGCGGCGTAGGTGTTGAACGCCTCCAGGCTCAGCCGCCCGACAGCCGCGAGATCGTGGTTGCCCGCGACGCTGCGGTTCTTGTGCTTTCGCAGCAGGTCAACGCACGCCCCGGGGTCTGGGCCGTAGCCCACCAGGTCGCCTAAGGACCAGATCTCGTCGAAGCCCCCGCGCTTCTGGGCGTCTTCGATTACGCCCTCGAACGCCTCAAGGTTGGAATGGACGTCGGATACAATCAGCGCACGCAATGGTCCCGCCTTGAGTCAGCTTTAATCGTACGATTATAATACACGGATGCGCCTCGATGTCGATGCCTTTACATATCCCCTGCAGGGCGATTTGCGCCCGTTCCGAGCCAAAGTGCGAATAGAGACTATCAGCAACAGCCCCGAGGAGACGCAGCGGCTTGGAGAAATCCTCGGCGCAGGCGCGCGCCCCGGCGACATTTTCCTACTCACCGGAAGGCTTGGCGCCGGCAAGACAGCGTTAACCCAGGGCATCGTCAGGGGGACAGGCTCTCCAGATATCGCCAGGAGCCCCACCTTCGTCCTGGTCACCGAGTACGCAGGCAGGCTCCCGGTCTATCACATGGACCTTTATCGCCTGGGCTCCGCTATGGACGTGCTGGACATCGGCGTTGAGGAGTACCTGAACGGCGACGGCTTATGCGTAATCGAATGGGCGGACAAAGCTAAGAATGTCTTTCCCCAGGAGCACCTTTCCATAGCGATCGACTACATTTCGGACACCGTCCGGAGGGTAGTTCTTTCCTCCGAAAGCGAGTCTTACTCGCAGCTATTAAACACGGTGCAGGCCCAACTGGAAAGGAGCCGGGCCAATGGAGCTTAGCATAGATACCTCCACCGGCTTCGCGACCGTCGCAGTCTCCGATGGAGGGCGAATCGTCTCGGAGACGACCTGGCGGGCCGGGCGTAACCACTCCGTGGATCTCGCCCCTACCCTGCTCCGCACGCTGTCACACGCCGGCGTCGCCATAAGTGACATCGCCGCCATTTTCGTCGCGATGGGCCCGGGCGGATTCAGCGCCCTCCGCGTGGGTATGAGCCTGGCCAAATCGCTCGCGATGGCCCGTTCCATACCACTGTTGGGGATTTCGACGCTCGAAGTTGAGGCGGCTCCGTACCTCGGACTCGGGAGTCCGGTCTGCGCAATTCTGGACGCCGGCCGCGGGCTTTTCTACGTTGCCAGGTACAACGCAGCCGGGAACTCGGATGGCGAGTACGCCGTCCAGACGCTCGAAGATCTGTCAGCGACGGTCGTCGTGCCGACGGTAATCTGCGGCGAGGACGCGGCTGCGAACTCCGCCGAGATCAGGCGGCGGCTGGGCGGAAGGGCAATCGTGTCAGCCGTTCCGCCGCCGACCCGCCGGGCGGCCGTGCTGGCCATGCTGGGCCACAGGTCGCTCGCTGCCGGCAGGGCGGATGACCCGGCCGCGCTGCAGCCGATCTACATGCGAGGCTCACAATTTGAGGCCGCCCAGAAGATCCTGGGCAGGTAGTTAGGAAGGAGCATTATCGTGCAGAGGACTCTTGTACTGTTGAAGCCGGATGCGGTCCAGCGAGGGCTCGTTGGAGAGCTTATCTCAAGGCTGGAGAGGCGCGGCCTGAAGATCGCGGGTATGAAGCTGATGACGATGAGCGAGGACCTTGCCAGAAGGCACTACTCGGAGCACGTCACGAAGAAGTTCTTCCCCGGCCTGCTGAAGTTCATCACCTCGTCGCCGCTGGTGGCGATGGTGATCGAGGGGCCGGACGCCGTAAATATCGTGCGCGCCACGATGGGCGTTACCAAGCCGGTGGACGCCACGCCGGGCAGCGTCCGCGGCGACTACGCGCTGTCAATCGGGATGAATCTGATCCACGGATCGGACTCGGAGGCCTCCGCCGCGAAGGAGATCGCCCTGTTCTTCTCGCCGCAGGAGATCGTCTCCTACACGCGGGACATCGACAAGTGGATCATAGAATCCTGACGGTCTCTACGGCCTTGGACCATGCTTTTTCGATGCTGTAATACTGTCGCTCCTCGGGGCGGAGGATGTGAATGATCACATCGCTGAAGTCCAGCAGGACCCATCCGCCCTCAGGAGTCCCCTCCCTGTGGTGGATCCTCCGCCCCTTCTTCTCCAGCGCTTCCTCTATCTGGAAGGCCAGCTCGCGCATCTGCGGGGTAGATTCCGCGGTCATGATGACGAAGTAATCTGCAAAGTCGGAATGGCCCCTGAGGTCCAGCATTACTATATCCGATGCCTGTTTGTCCTCAGCAACATCCACTACGACACGGGCGGAATCCGCTGCTGTTAAAAGTATGACGCAACCTCCTTGGGAATTTCACTATTCATGTGCCTCGATTATATTTAGCGGCGAAACGGGCGGTCAATCGGCCAACTAGACGCCTGCATTGGTGCAGTGATAGTGTCAGGGGTTAAGAGAGCAGTGAAAATGTCAGTCTATGAAAGAACTGACAATGAGCGAGAGAGAGGCTAAACGAACGGTAGTGTTGAACGCTGTCCTTGAGAAGCGATTGACAAAGGCTCAAGCTGCCACGGCATTGGGGGTATCGGAGCGCCAGGTATGGAGGCTTCTGGCGACCTACCGGAAGGATGGAGCGGCAGGGCTGGTCCATGGCAATCGAGGAC
>VGZY01000054.1 GCA_016872355.1 SAR202 cluster bacterium
GATTTGCGCGGCGGCCTCGCTGAAGGACGGTCTCGACAATGTCGGACCAAGGCCTGATCGGCCTGCCGCGCTATCTCACATTTTATACATCAGCCAGTCTCTTTTTATCTTACAAGGCCGTCTGGTTTGCCGGACCTTACCCAGCCCGTTGGGCTGGGCTCAGGGAACACGGCCCTTCAGGCCGTTGGGGAACCTAAGACATGAAGTCGCCGGGCGAGGACCCTTACAACCTGTTCAGTGACCTAACTTCGCCCCGTCGCCGCCTTTAGGTACGCGATCTCGTGGTCGCCGAAGTCCTTCTCAACCAGCGAGGCGATTGGCACGAGCTCCGACGAGATCTCGTAGTCGTCCGGCACCTTTGCCTCCGGCACGTCCCTGACGTGTTCGGCGTGGTAGACCGCCCACAGAAAGTCTGGGTAGATGTACTTGTAGTTGGAGGGCTTCGGACTTGTGTGGTGGAGGTGGACGATGCCGACCTGGCGGAGAGGCCGTACCTCTACGCCAGCCTCCTCCAGGAGCTCCCTCCGGACTGTCTCTTCGTAGGTCTCTCCTGGCTCGACCCGGCCTCCGGGCAGGAGGTGCCTATCGTCCTTGTTGGTGCTGACCAGGACGGTATCGCCCTTGAGGACGACGGCCCGGGCGGAGGTCACCAGCTCCTTCGGGGCGGCTCGGCCGTCAGGTACGAAGCGACGGCGAGGTGTATCGTCCCTTTGCCCCATATCGACGTGTGCGTGGAAATGTGGCGCTGGCGCTGGAAAAAGAGATTGAGGGAGGTCTGGGTCGCCATAGAATGCGCCTCCTTGCCGCCGGTCGAAGTCTGACCGGCAGCACCTATCCTGGGCCAATAGCGGCGGCTCGCCCTATTTCTTTATCGACATCAGAGAGATCATGTACCCTGAAGCCTCCTTGGACTCTTTCTTGTTGCCCATTCGGGTTGGGGCGGGGACCATGCGGATGTTGCGGTTGGGCAGCGGCAGGCGCACAGGCACATGGCCCAGGCGCGCGGACTCCCGAAAGGCGATGGCGAGCTCCAGGGCCTTGCGGCCGTTGTCGCCGTTCGCGCGCGGCTCGATGCCCTTGTCCAGCGCCTCAACCAGCGATGCCGCCGTGTCGTTGTTGCGCGGGAAGTAGCGCCAGCCCTCGGCGTCGTAGGTGCCGCGATTCTCGTAGAGGCCGATCGTGGGCAGGACGCCCTCGACGGGCTCCACGTAGTTGCCGGACCTCCTGTGCGCCCCTTCCTTCGTCTTCCACAGGTAGGCGCGCTGGCCATCGGCGTAGAACGTGCCCTTCGTGCACAGCACCTCGTAGCCGTACTTGGCGGTGGACTCCTTCGTGAAGAAGGCCTCGACGCCGTTCACGAAGCGGACGATGCCTGAGCCGCCCATATCCAGCTCGGTGTTTGGGTCTCCGTTTACCCAGCCGATCGCCCACGCGGCGTCGACATCACCCGCGAATAGCCTGGCGAGGCTGAACTGCTGGATGCCGCCGCCGGCGAGCTCCACGCCCGCGCCGTTGGAGACGATGATCGACTGCACCTCGCCGATTGCGCCGGAGCGGATGTACTCCATTGCCTTGTGGTAGTGCGTGATGTTGCGGTCCAGGTCGCCGACGGCCAGCTTCACATTGTTCTTGCGGCAGACTTCAACCATGCGGTCGGCGTCGGCGAGCGATGCGGCCATGGGCTTCTCGCACTGGATTGCCTTGACACCCATCTCCGCGCAGCCGATGACCACGGAAGGGTTGGGGCTAACCGGCAGGATCGCCAGGACTATGTCGATCTTCTCCTTTTGAAGCATCTCCTGGTAGGAGGAGTAGCCGGGGCAGTTGAAGCGCTTCGTGAAGATATCGAGGTTTTCTTTGTCGGGGTCTGCGCCCGCAACCACCTTCGCTAGCGGGTTAGTGTCGAACGAGCGGGCGTGGACGGTGCCCTTGCGGCCGCATCCTACGACGCCGACTCGGTATTTGAAGCTCTTGTCTGCCACTGCCTTGCTCCTTGGGACTACTCGGAGATCACCGGGGATTGTACCACCATGCGCCGAAGAAATTACAAATTACGAATTACAAATTATGAGTTGAGCTGCTGGGCACCGTCTCGCGAATGGTGAATTTAGAATAGTGAATAGTGAATTGAACAGCCGGATTGCCTCCGTTCCATAATTCACTATTCACTATTCTAAATTCACTATTCTTCACGGCACCGTCGCCTCGTGCGCCCTCTTCAGGAACGGATTGTCCGCCGGCCTTTTGCCGCCGTAGAACCATTCTATGGGGAGCACTTTTTGTTTCTGGTTGCCGGACTGGCCCTTGCCGCCCTCTGCGGTGATCTTGGCTTCTACGGGGTCTTCCCCGTACATCGTATGGGTGTGTGCGACGATCACTCGGTCCTTCATGACGAAAACGGAGGGGGTGGACCAGCGGCCCTGGACCTGCGCGGTCATGATATCCTCCACAGGGCGTTCCGGGGAGGGCCAGCCAGAGTTGAAGTACGATTCCACCGCACGCGTCGGCCGGATGGGGCCGGGCTCCACGCGCGTCGTCTCGTGAATGGACTGGATATTCTGGAAGAACTCCCACACGGACCCGCCGTTGCGGCTTATGGCGGAAGAGATGCGCGTGCGGTTGTATCCCCTGCGCGTCTCCTCTGCGCTCTCCTGGTTCCAGACGACGAGGAGGTGCCCGTTGTGGAGCATGCGGATCTGCGCCGGTGTGGTGCTGGAGGCAAGCGGGGTGGGCATCGGGCGCGTCCACGTCTCGCCGTTGTCGGAAGACCAGGACTGGAAGTGTCGGCCAAGGCCGGTGCGCATCATCATGAGCAGTCGGCCCGGGTAGACCTCGGCGACGGACGCCTCCATGACCGGGCTGAAAAGCATTGCGGTGTCCAGCAGTATGACGATGCCGCCGTCCCTGTTGTGCTGCCACGGTCGGCCCTCGTCTTCGGAGTAGCAGACGTAGACATACGTGAACGTGGGGTCGTGGAACTGCGCGTCGGTTGGGACCCACTGGTTATTCACCAGCTTGCCCGTTGTTGGATGCGGTGCGCCGACGTTACCGGCGCGCTGGCCCATCTCTACGTGAACGGGAATGACGATGCGGCCTGTAGTGGTGCGGAGCGCGACGTCCTGGAGCATGTGGGTGTTGAGGCCGGGGCGCGATATGTCCACAGGCGGCGCCCACGTCTGTCCGCCGTCGTCCGAGCGCCAGAATACGACGCGCCCATACGGCTTCGCTCGGTCGGAACGGCCCATGCCCGCGTAGCCGATGCGATTGCCTTCAATCTTCACCATCGACGCGCCGCTGCTGCCGACGGGGTTGCCGTCGGCGTCCACCCTCTGCGATTCAGCGGACCAGGTCACGCCGCCGTCGTCCGAGTGCTGGAACGCAGCCCCGGCCGCGTGGAGGATACGGCCACCATCGAGCTCAACGAACGTGGACTTGTGGCGGTAACGGGTGTCGCGCGCTGCCAGCACCAGTCCCGGCAGCGTCATGGGAACGTGGGACATGCTCACTCCGTTCGCGAATTGTGAGTTTGGAATGGTGAATAGTGAATTATCGGACCAGGGCAATTCGGCTGTTCAATTCACTATTCACTATTCTCAATTCACTATTCCTCAGGGGACCGCCGCCTCGTGGGCGCGCTTGAGGAAGGGGTTGTCGGCGGGCTTTTTGCCGCCGTAGAACCATTCTACGGGCAGCACTTTCAGGAGCTGGTTGTACTCGCTGTTCTTGCCGCCGTCCGAGATGATTGTCGCCTCCGTCGGGTGCTCCTTGTACATCGTGTACGTGTGGGCGATGAACACCCGGTCCTTCATGACGAAGACGGAAGGGTACGACCACCGGCCGTGGGACTCTGCGGTCTGGATGATGTCTACCGGTCGCTCTGGCGCGGGCCAGCCTGGCTCATAGTGCGCCTCTTCCGGGCGAGTGGGCCGGATGGGCCCGGGCTCTACGCGGGTGGTCTCGTGGAGCGAGTGCACGTTCTGGTAGAACTCCCAGACGGAGCCGCCGTTGCGGCTGATGGCGGAGGACATGCGCGTGCGGTTGTAGCCCATCTGGGTCTCTCGCTCGCTCTCCTGGTTCCAGACCACCAGCAGGTGGCCGTTGTGGAGCGCGCGGATCTGGGCCGGCGTGGTGCTGGCGGACAGGGATGTCGGCATGGGCCGTGTCCATGTCTCGCCGGTATCGCTGGACCATGCCTGGAACTGGCGCCCGAGGCCGGTGCGCATCATGGACAGCAGGCGGCCGGGGTAGACCTCGGTAACGGTCGGCTCATTGACGTAGCTGAAGATAGTGGAGGTATCCATAAGGATCATCAGCTCGCCGTCCTTGTTGCGCTTCCAGGTGCGGCCTTCGTCATCGGAGTAACAGAAGTACACGTAGGTGAAGTGCGGATCGTGGAAGTGTCCAGCCGTGGAGACCCACTGGTTGTTGACTAGCTTTCCTGTTCCCGGGTGCGGTTTGCCGACGTTGCCGAATGACTGGCCCAGGTGGCCGTAAACGGCAACGACGATGCGGCCGGATGAGGTGCGGGTCGCGGCGTCCTGGTAGAGGTGCGTGCTGACGCCGGGGGTGGAGACTACCGTCGGGGCCTCCCAAGTCTCGCCGCCGTCCGGGGAGCGCCAGAATACGATGCGCGAGTAGCCTCTGCCGGAGTCACGCCTGTCCATGCCGGCATATCCGATGCCCTTGCCGTCCAGCTTCACGAGCGAGGTGCCGCCGCCGCCGACAATGTTGCCGGCTGCGTCGTACCTGTGAAACTCCTTCGACCAGGTGATGCCACCGTCGTCGGAGTAGGTGAAGCGCGTGTCCGCGGCGTGCAGGACGCGCCCGCCCTCCAGCTCTACGAAGCTGGAGCTGTGGAAATAGCGTGTCTTGTGAATCGCGAGCGCAAGGTCGGGCCGGGTCATTGGGACGTTGCTCAAGGAAGCCTCCGGTTAGTGGCGATAAGCGGCCGGTCAACAACCGTGGGCCGGTTGCCGGGGCTGATTGTACCACCTTTGCCGAAAAAATTCACAGTGGTTCGAACATTTCGTGGCGTGTCCTACTATCTTGCGGCGAGCCCGTCAATGGGAGTATCTTGCTCCCAAGTGCAATCAAGGAGCGTTCACAAGATGACGACAGCCGCGATACAGACCAAGTTGTCGCAGCCTCTCCGTGTGAGGCTTGACGTTAAGGTACCGATGCGCGACGGCGTGAAGCTGTCTGCAGATATCTACACCCCGAACGGCAGCGGGCCGTGGCCTGTGCTGCTCGACAGGACGATCTACGACAACCAGAACGACCGCGGGTTCGCCTGGATTGCCCGGTTCGTAGAGGCGGGGTACGCCGTTGTCATGCAGGACTGTCGCGGCCGGTACGACTCCGACGGCACGTTCCAGCCGTACATTAATGAGGCGGCGGACGGCCACGACACCGTGGAGTGGATCGGCAAGCAGCCCTGGTGCAACGGCAAGGTAGGCATGTTCGGCATTTCGTACATCGGCTTCACGCAAACCCAGGCCGCGCTGGGCGGGAGCCAGTACCTGCAAGGGATCATGCCCATTGCCGCGCAGCAGGACAACTTCGGCCACTGGTACGCGGACGGGATTTTCCAACTCCACGTAGGGATGAACTTCATTCGCATGGCCGGCAGGACGATGCAGTCCAACAGCCGGAACCTGATGAACTCAGAGGAGCTGTACAACCGCCTGCCGCTCGTTTCGGCGCTGGATGACATTGTGGACCTGCCGTTCTTCAAGGATGCCGTGAAACATTCTGAGTACGGCGAGTTCTGGCAGAAGTACAGCATGCGCGACAAGTACGACAGAGTGGACGCGCCCGCGTACTTTGTGACGGGCTGGTACGACAACCTCCTTCGCGAGACGTTCCGCCTGTTCCAGGGCTGGACCCAGAAGGCGAAGACCGAGAAGGCGCGCAAGGCGACGAAGCTGGTCGTCGGCCCGTGGGCGCACCACAATATCGGCTCCGCCGAGCAGTTCGGCGTTGTGGGCTTCGGGACGAACGCGGGCATGGACATCGCGGGTGAGCACATCCGCTGGTACGACTGCCGCCTGAAGGGCATCGACAACGGCATCGACAGCGAGGCGCCGATGAGGATCTTCACGATGGGCGAGAACAGGTGGCGCACCGAGAACCAGTGGCCGCTGCCGAACATGAAGTACCACAAGTTCTTCCTCCACGGCCGGAAGGCGAACTCGCTCTACGGCGAGGGCACGATGAGCCTGGACAAGTGCACGGAGGACGAAGAGGACGATACGTTCATCTACGATCCTCGCAATCCCGTGCCGACGGTAGGCGGCCAGAGTCTTGGCGTGGCGGGCATCGTCCCAGGCCCGGCGGACCGCCGCCCTGTGCAGCGCCGCGACGACGTGCTGGTCTACACGACCGCGCCGCTGGAAAAGGACATGGAGGCGACCGGCCCGGCGCTAGTGACGCTGTGGGCATCCTCCGAAGCAAAGGACACGGACTTCACGGCAAACGTTACGGACGTGTACCCGGATGGGACGGCCGTCGCCGTGTGCGAGGGCATCTCCAGCGGCCGGTGGGCCGAGCTGAAGGGCAACCCTATAGACCAGTTCAAGCCTGAGTTCATGAAGCCCGGGGAGATAACCAAGTTCAGCATCCAGCTTTGGGAGATGAGCTACGTCTTCAAGAAGGGCCACCGCATCAGGCTGGAGCTATCGAGCAGCAACTTCCCGAGGTACGCGCGCAATCTCAACACCGGCGCTCCGTTCGGCACGGACTCGGAGATGGTAGTAGCGAAGAACACTGTCTACCACAGGGGACGCGTCTGCACGCACCTTACGCTTCCGATCATTCCGAGGGAGTGATGAGGAGGGTGAAGGGTATAGGGTAAGGGGTAAGCAGGAGGGCGCTCCGTTCCCTGGAGCGCCCTCCTTGCTTTGTGGCATCAAGACCGACCGGCCCTCGCCGTTCTTCTGGTCCCGATGCCGAGCATTTCGCGGAGGTCTCGCTTGGCCTCCAGGAGCCCCGCCCACAGGTCGCCGTGCTTGCGGACCCTGTCAGGCGCGGTCCGGATAGTGAAGTCGGTTGGGTAGGCCCGTCCGATTTCAACCCACGTGAGCGGCATCGAGACCGGCGCGCCGGGCACGGCCCTGGGCGAGTATACGGCGGGAAAGGTCTTGCCGCGGACGTTCTGGTTATAGTCGAAAAAGACCTTTCCTCCGCGCCTTTCGACGACCCATTTGGCCGTGACCTTGTTTGGGTGCGTGCGCACCACGTGCGTGGCGATTTTCCGCGCGAACTCGTGTATGGCCGGGTACCCAAACCTGCGGGTGATGGGCACGCAGACGTGAAGGCCCGTCTTGCCGGAAGTCTTTACGAACGCCGGCGCGCCCATTGACTCGAGAATTGCCTTGACCCACAGTGCGACCTCGCAGGTCGCCTCGAACCCATGCCGGTTCAGCTCGGGTTCGGCGCCCTGCGCCTCCTTGCCGGAATAGATATACGGGTCCAGGTCGAAGAGGATGAAGTCCGGGTAGTTGAGCGTCGAGCTCTCGATGTTCGACTCCGACTCCGCGAACTGTGTCGTGAGGTGGCGACCGTCGGGCTCGCGACTGGTGCGAGAGTACCATGCGTGGAGCTCAAGGTCGGCAACCTGTCCCAGCCAGAGAAGGGTTGGGAGGTTGTTGACGAGGAGGTACTCGCCGTCGTCCCTGTTGTGCTCGGAGTAGACCATCACGGTCTCGACGAACTCCGGCAGCTTCCCGTCCCAATGCTTCTGGTAGAAGTTCAGGCGGCTGATCCCCTCCGGGAACCGCACCAGCTTGATAGGCCTGTCCTGTATGTACCACAAGATGTGGGGCGACATCACCGCCAGGTATCGCAGGTAGTCCCGCTTGGTGACGGCAGGGCCGAAGTCGGAGGCAGGCCAAAGCACCTTGTCCAGGCTAGACACGGGAAGCTTTTGCGAATCGACATCCAGGACGGACTTCGCGCCGCTCGCGTCCAGCTGCCTGAGAACGGAATCGACGGTCGAGGCGGCAGCAGACTGGGTGGGGACTGCAGCCCGATCGGGCTGACGCAGGTCCTCCAGCCGAACGAGATCGCCGGCGGGCTTGTCTTCGCGCAGGCGGAGAAAGACAGGGGCTCTAAGACGGCCGCCATCGGTCCACCCTGTGAATCTGACCTCCACCACCAGCTCCGGACGGAGCCAGACGGCGGGCGAGTTCACTTCCGGCGCGGACTTGAACGGCCGCCTCGGGCTCACAAGCCCTGCCACCATTTCGTTAAGCTCCATGAGCGCGCGGTCATCGAACCCGCTGCCCACGTGGCCGACGAAGCTCAGTTCGCCGTTGTCGTCGTACGACCCGAGTAGGAGGGCGCCGAAGGTGGAACCGCGCGAACGCTTGCCTTTCGTGTACCCGCCGACGATGAAGTCCTCTGACTGCGTGCCCTTGATCTTGAGCCATGATCCGGAGCGCTTGGCCGGCTCGTACACGCTGTCGCGGCGCTTGGCCACCATGCCCTCGAAGCCCATCTCCAGGACGGTGCGGAAGACCACCTCTCCTTCCCGGTCAAAGTGGCCCAGGTACCGCACGCGCTCTGTTGGCGCCATTGTCCTCTCAAGCAGCTCCTTGCGGCTAAACAGCGGCGAGGCCGTCAGGTCCCAGCCGCCGAGGTGGAGAAGATCGAACACGTAAAGGAAGACGGGGACCTCCGCCTCCGCGCGCTTGATGTCGCTCTCGCGGGTCAGGTGCATGCGCTGCTGGAGCAGTTCGAAGTCCGGCCGGCCATCGTCGTCGAACGCGACTATCTCCCCGTCCAGCACCGCGTCCGGGAGGCCCTGTGCTTTCAAGGGCCTCCCAGATGCGCTCCCGCATCTGCTCCTCCTGGCCGGGGCCGAGCTCCACGATGAACTGGCTGCCCAGGTTGCTCGTCATGATGACGACCGTGTTCTTGAAGTCGATGACGCGGCCGTGTCCGTCGGTGAGATGGCCGTCGTCCAGTATCTGGAGCAGGACGTTGAACACGTCCGGGTGCGCCTTCTCGATTTCGTCGAGCAGCACGACGGTGTAGGGCTTTCGCTTTACGGCCTCCGTGAGCTGGCCGCCCTCGTCGTACCCCACGTAGCCCGGAGGCGCGCCGATGAGCCTGGCGACCGAGTGCTTTTCCATGTACTCGGACATGTCTATTCGGACCATATTCTGCTCGTTATCGAACAGGAACTCCGCGAGCGCCCTGGCCAGCTCGGTCTTGCCGACGCCGGTGGGGCCGAGGAATATGAAGCTGCCGAGCGGCCGGTTGGGGTCCTGGAGGCCTGCGCGGGCGCGGCGAATGGAGTTGGCCACGGCGCGGATGGCCTCTTCCTGACCGACGACGCGGTCGTGCAGACGCTCCTCCATGTGGATGAGCTTCTGGACTTCGCCCTCCAGCAGGCGGCTGACGGGTATGCCGGTCCAGCGGCCGACGACCATTGCAATGTCCTCTTCGTCAACCTCGGTCTTGAAGAGGC
Source organism: SAR202 cluster bacterium (assembly GCA_016872355.1). Classification (NCBI taxonomy): domain Bacteria; kingdom Bacillati; phylum Chloroflexota; class Dehalococcoidia; species SAR202 cluster bacterium. Next base: position 9,473 of record VGZY01000054.1, read on the forward strand.
TGGGCTTGCCTTTCTGGGCTGCCTGGCCGCCTTCGATGTCCTTGAGCGCCTGTTCCAGCTCCCTTCGCTTGCCGTAGGTCAGCTCCGCCACCCGGGCGAGGTCCTGCCGGCTTGTGGCGGCCTCTATCTCCTGTTCGACCTTTGCAAGGTCCTCGCGGATCTTCTGCTCGCCGCCGGAGACCTGCTTCTCCGCTTGCCACTGGAGATTGAGCGCCTTGCTGCGCTCCTTCAGGTCAGCAAGCTCCTTCTCGAGCGTTGCCAGCCGGTCCCGCGACGCCTGGTCGCGCTCCTTCTTGAGGGCGTGCTGCTCGATCTGGAGCTGCATGATGCGGCGCTCCACCTCGTCTATCTCCGCCGGGCGCGAATCGCGTTCGGTCCGGAGCTTTGAGGCGGCCTCGTCCACCAGGTCGATCGCCTTGCCAGGCAGGAAGCGGTCTGAGATGTACCTGTTCGAGAGCACGGCGGCCGAGACGAGCGCGGCGTCCTTGATGCGCACGCCGTGGTGGCGCTCGTAGCGCTCTTTGAGGCCGCGGAGTATGGAGATCGTGTCCTGCACGGAGGGCTCGCCCATCTTTACCGGCTGGAACCGGCGCTCCAGCGCGGCGTCCTTCTCGATGTGCTTGCGGTACTCGTCGAGCGTCGTCGCGCCAATGCAGTGTAGCTCGCCGCGGGCGAGCATGGGCTTGAGCATGTTCGAAGCGTCCATCGCCCCTTCGGCCGCGCCTGCGCCGACGACGGTGTGGAGCTCATCGATGAACAGGACGATCTTTCCTTCGGCCTGCTGCACCTCTTTGAGCGCGGCCTTGAGGCGATCTTCGAACTCGCCGCGGTACTTTGGTGCCGGCAATCAGGGAGCCCAGGTCCAGCGCGACGATGCGCTTGTTCTTGAACCCTTGAGGCACGTCTCCCTGCACGATGCGGCGGGCGAGACCCTCGACGATGGCGGTCTTGCCCACGCCGGGCTCGCCAATGAGGACGGGGTTGTTCTTGGTGCGGCGCGACAGCACCTGCACGACGCGCCGGATCTCCTCGTCGCGGCCTATGACGGGGTCCAGCTTGCCCTTCCGCGCATCTTCCGTGAGGTCGCGGCCGTACTTCTCCAGCGCCTGGTACTTGCCCTCCGGGTTGGGGTCGGTCACGCTCTGGCCTCCGCGGATAGACGTGAGCGCCTTCAGTATCGCGTCCTTCGTAACCCCGGCGCTCTTGAGGATCTGGGCCGCCTGCCCGTTGTAGCCGTCTGCGAGCGCGATAAGCATATGCTCGGTGGAGACATACAGGTCCTTCATGCGCGAGGACTCGCGCTCGGCGGCGTCCAGCACGCGCTCCATATCGCCGGACATGTACCGGTTGGCGGAACCCTGCACCGACGGCTGCTTCTTGAGGTAGCCGGACAGGCTGGTGTGGAGCGCCCGGGAGTCTGCGCCTGCGGCGCTCAGGACGCGCGGGGCGACGCCGTCCTCCTGCTCTATCAGGGCGAGCAGGAGGTGCTCCGGCGCAATCTGTGGGTGGCCCATCTGCTCGGAGAAGTCGTTGGCCTTGAGGACAGCTTCCTGTGCCTTTTCCGTGCATTTCTTGATGAACTGCTGGATATTCATGTGCAACCTCGACGACGTGGAAATAGGGCCGCGCTTATCCGCGCTTCGACCTCAGCTCCTTGAGCCTGCGAACGGTATCCAGCTCTTCCGGGCTGAGGGACCTTGGCATCACCGGACGTACGATAACATACAGGTCGCCCTTTGTCCCAGGTTCGCCCAGCTTTGGCATGCCAAGCCCGGACAGGCGCACTTTCTGGCCGTTCTGGCTGTAGGGCGGCACCTTTAAGCGGACCTTGCTTTTGAGCGTCTGCACTTCCGCCTCGCCGCCCAGTATGGCGTCCTCCATGGGCACGCTGACATCCGTGTACAGGTCGTCGTCCACGCGGGTTAACCGCTCGTGAGGCGTCACGACGATCTTCAGGAGGAGCTCCTGCCCTTCGGCTGGCTTGACGCGGACCGTTGAGCCGGTCTTGACACCCGCGGGAATCGTGACCTCAATCCACTTTGTCCCAGCGTCATTTGTGAGCGTAACTACGCGGGTTGTCCCGGTAAACGCCTCTTCGAGCGTCACCTCGACTGTGAGCTCCGAGCTCACGGGCCGCGGCGCCGCCCGCCCTGGCCGTCCGCGGCGGCGGAACAGGTCGCCGTAACCGCCCAGCAGGTCTTCGAGATTGAAATCGCCGAACCCCTCAGAGGGGTCGCCCGTTGTTGTGTGCGTCCATGTGAACGGCTCACCTGACTGGCGCTGCGCCTTAATACGGTCGGCATGCTTCCACTGGTCGCCGTACTTGTCGTACTTCTTGCGCTTCTCCGGGTCGGAGAGCACCTCGTAGGCCTCATTGATCTCCTTGAACCGGGCCTCTGCGTCCCTGTCCTTGGAGTTAAGGTCGGGGTGGTACTTGCGCGCAAGCTTCCTGAATGCCTGCCGGCTGTCCTTCTCGGTAGCCTGCCTTGAAACGCCCAGAACGGCGTAATAGTCCTTCGTTGTCGTGGCCATCTTCCCGCCCGGACGCCGCCCGTGGATTGCCCTCATCTGTTGCGGGCCGGGGCCAGCATCCCTCGTCCAATGCTTACACCGATGATACCATGAAAGTTATAGCAAATACAATAAATTGGGTGATTTCCAGGTACACTTCGCGCGTCCAACGAACAGTCCGAATCTGATAAACTCACGTCCGACGCGGCTGGGCCGCAGGAACAACATCGTGGAGGCGTCCATGGGTGCGCTGGGCATCGGTATAGTCGGGACCGGGCAGAGGGGGATGGGCTTCTTCGCCCCCTACATCAAGAACAATCCTCACCAGGCGCATCTTAAAGCCGTTGCGGATATCGACGAGGTGCGCCTGAAGAGTGCGGTGGACGACCTGGAGCGGACCGACCTGCGGCAGTATAACGGCGTGGAGGGGCTTCTGCGCGACCCGGAGGTTGAGGCCGTTGTGATAACTACGCCCGACAGCACGCACCGCGAGGTGCTGGAGAAGGTGCTCAAGGCCGGAAAGCACGCGATTTGCGAGAAGCCGATGGCGACGAGCATCGACGACGCAGTCGCCATGACAAGGATGGCGATGCGCACCGACAAAATAGTCCAGATCGGCTTCATGCTCAGGTACGCGCCGTTCTTCGTGAAGCTCAAGGAGCTGATAGCGGCGGGCGTCATAGGAGAGCTGCTACAGGTGAACGCCACGGAGATAGTCGAGTACCGCCATGGCGCGTCTTACTTCCGGCGGTGGCACCGGTTCAAGAGCTACAGCGGCGGACTGCTGGTGCACAAAGCCTGTCACACGTTGGACGTCATCAACTGGATTGTCGACTCTCCTCCGCACTGGGTGAGCGCCGTGGGCGGCATCGACACTTTCAACTACAAAGCCGGCGCTGCCGACCTGTGCCGCGACTGCCGGCACCTGCCCACATGCCCCGGGGCGTACAGGGAGGGGATGAAGAACTGGCTCTACCTCAGCCGCCCGGAGCGCAACGGGCCGAAGTCTCATAGCCGCGACCTGTGTGTGTACAACATCGAGAAGGACTCCGTGGACAACGCTGTGATGCACGCGGAATACGAGAACGGGGTGCGGCTGGCATATTCGTTCGCGACGACCGGTGCGCGGCACGAGCGGCACGTGCTCCTTGTGGGGCAGGCGGGGCAGATCCACGCGGGCCAGGCAGACGGGACGATCGTCATCGAGCCGGTGGGGGGAAAGCCGGAGACAATCACGCTGCCGGAGGAGCTTCGCGGCGAGCATGGGGGAGGGGACAGGCCGCTCATGGAGTCGTTCTTCAGCTGCGTCGCGTCCGGAGAAAAGCCGGTCGCGGATGTGCTCGCGGGCCTGTACAGCGTGTCGCTCGGCGTCGCGGCAACTCAGTCAATAGACAGGGACGGCGCCAAGATCGACCTTCGACCTGTCTTCGCCAGAGTGGGAATGTAGGCGATGACCGAGAGAACCTACACTGAATCTGAGCTCCGCCTGCGACTCTACAACCGCATGGAGGAGATGGTAGATGCGCTGGCGGGGCGGCTGGCGGACGACGTTTCGCCCATTGCCTCTGGCATCAGGATGCGTATCGAGCCGAATGACGACGGCACGTACTCCATCGCCGATCCCGCGCCGCTCCAGAACGCGATAAAGGAGTCCACGATGCAGCTTCTTGTGGAGTTCTTCAACTCCATGATCGTGGCGATGTTCGAGGAGGATGAGGCGCGCTAAAGAAAGAGGCCGCTCAAACGCGAGGGCGTTTGAGCGGCCGATTGTCGTCATGCTGGTGCCCAGGGCCGGACTCGAACCGGCACGGGATTTTAGTCCCAACGGTTTTTGAGACCGTCGCGTCTGCCATTTCGCCACCTGGGCACGCGCGTTGGAGGCAGGGGGCCACAGTATTATGGCGGTTGGCCCGGAGACAGGTCAACTTACATCTTCATCTTCTTCTGGCCGGACAGATACGAATCGGGCTCCTTCTGGAACGCGCGGTTGCAGCCCGGGCCACAGAAGTAGTACGTGGTCCCCTTGTATTCGAACTTGCCGCCGGGCGGCTTCTCCATGTTCACTTCCATGCCGCACACGGGATCGATTGCCACAGGACCCTTCTTGCCGATGAGCGGGATCTTCATAGTCGCCTTTTTTTCAAAATCTGCGTCTGCTGCGGGCTACTTCTTCGGCCGGTAGCCACGAAGCCTGAGCGAGTTGCTTATTACGGTAACGGAGCTAATCGCCATCGCGCCCGCGGCCATGATGGGATTCAGGAAGCCGTACTCCCCGAAGACCGGGCGCAGGCGATCAGGTATACCGCCGTCCGAGAAAAACGGGTAGAGGATGCCGGCGGCCACCGGGATGAGCGCGACGTTGTATGCGAACGCCCAGAAGAGGTTTTGCTGGATGTTGCGCATCGTCGCCCGGCTCAGCCCAATCGCAGCGGAGACGCCCCGGAGGTCGCCGCTGACGAGCGTCACATCCGCCGCCTCGATCGCGATGTCGGTCCCGGTGCCGATGGCGATGCCCACGTCCGCCTTGGCCAACGCGGGCGCGTCGTTGATGCCGTCGCCGACCATCGCCACCCGTTCTCCGCCCGACTGCAGCGCCTTGACCTGCGCCGCCTTGTCGCCGGGCAGCACGTTTGCGACAACGTTGTCTATGCCGACCTCTCTCCCTATGGCCTCCGCCGTCGCGCGGTTGTCGCCGGTGAGCATCACTACCTTCAGGCCATGCCGCCGCAGCGCGGCGATCGCCTCCTTTGAGCCCTGTTTGAGGGGGTCGGAGATCGCAATCGCGCCCTTAATCTCAGCGTCAATCGCAGCATAGACCACAGTCTTGCCCTGTGAGGCAAGAAGAGAAGCCTTGTCGCCCACGCCGTCGAGCCGCACGAGCGCGGCATCCATCAGCGCGCGGTTGCCTACGAGCACGTTTGTCCCATCGATACGGGCTTCCACGCCCTTGCCGGTGACCGATGCGAACTCGCTTGCGGTCGATAGGGACAGGCCCCGCCGGCGCGCCTCGGCAACGATCGCCTGCGCGAGGGGGTGTTCCGATGTGGCCTCGGCGGATGCCACCACCCGCAAAAAGGCGTTCTCGTCCATGCCGTAGGAAACAATTTCGGTGACCGCCGGCCGGCCGGCCGTAAGGGTGCCCGTCTTGTCCAGGACGACAGTTGTGACCTTCTGTAGCTGTTGCAGCGCTTCCGCGTTCCTGAAGAGTACGCCGAGCTGTGCCGCTTTGCCGGTGCCCACCATTATCGCCGTGGGCGTTGCGAGGCCCATCGCGCAAGGGCAGGCGATGATGAGCACGGAGACGGCGGTCAGGATGGCGTACTGGTAAGACGGTGACGGCCCGAACACGAGCCACGCAATGAAGACGAGCGCCGCCGCGCCGATAACCGCGGGCACGAAGTAGGCGGAGATGAGATCGGCCAGTCGCTGGATGGGCGCTTTGGATCCCTGCGCCTCCTCAACGAGACGGATGATCTGCGAAAGCGCGGTATCGCGGCCGATGCGCGTCGTCTTGAAGACCAGCGCGCCGGTGGTGTTCACCGTGCCGCCGTAAACGCTGTCGCCCGGCTTCTTCTCGGCGGGGACGCTCTCCCCTGTGAGCATCGACTCATCGATCCACGAACGGCCGTCCAGTACCTCGCCGTCCACCGGGACCTTCTCGCCTGGCCGGACGGCGACCCTGTCGCCGACCTCCACGTCCTCGACCCGCATATCGGTCTCCTTGCCGTGGCGGACCACTCGCGCCGTTTGCGGCTGCAGGCCGATCAGCGCCTTGATGGCGTTCGATGCGCGGCGCTTTGCTCGAGCCTCCAGGTACTTGCCGAGCAGCACGAGGCCGATGATCGCGGTGGATGTCTCGAAGTACGTGTGCGCCTCGAAGCTCCGGAAGAACGAGCTGTTAAAGAATATCGTGGCAAAGACGCTGTAGAAGTACGCCACGGATGTGCCCACGGCGATCAGCGTGTTCATATTTGCGGTAAAGTGTTTCAGAGCGCCCCAGGTGCTGGCATAGAAGCGCCAGCCGGCCCAGAACTGCACCGGCGTCGCCAGTGCCAGCAGTAGAAGCTCCATCCTGAACGGGAGGTCCATCGTGATGTCGTGGGGGAGTGACATCAGGACCATGATGAAAAAGGATACGCCGAGGCTTAGCGCGACCTTCGCCAGCAGGAGCTTCTGGTCGCGCGGCGTTTCGTCCTCGCCGACATCATCACCAACTCCCGCGATTGAATACCCGGCGTCCTCCACGGCGAAGCGCAGGTCCCCCAGGGACACGGCGCCCGGCGCGTACTCCACGGTAGCCTTTTCCGTCGCAAGGTTGACGGTCGCCGACCTCACTCCGTCGACGCCGCTCAGCGCGTGCTCCACGTGCCGGACGCAGGAGGCGCAGGTCATCCCGCCGATGCTCAGCTGCACCTTCTCCATGTCCGTTGACTGCGGCTGTTTCGTTTCGATAGCCATCTCGCCTACCTCTTGTCCGAGAGGTTGTAGAGCTCCATCAGCTCGCCGAGTACCTCCTGCTCGCGCCCTTCCTTCACACCCTCGATAACGCAGGAGTTGAGGTGCCCCTCCAGCAGCTTCGCCTCCAGCTTCTGGATCGCCCGCCGCACCGCGAAAGTCTGCTTCAGGATGTCGACGCAGTAGGTGTCCTGCTCCACCATCCGCTCGATCCCGGAGAGATGGCCTTCGATGTAGTTGAGCCGCTTAAGCGCGTCGCGCTTGGAATCGGACATCTGCGCGGCGTGCTTCTCGTGATGGTCGTGATCGTGTGTGTGCACCGCAAACCTCGCTTCTGAAAACCCCCACCCAGGGGGTATGGGTAAATCGTACTCCGGAATGGCTATTTTTTCAATGCCATAAAGACTAGGCATGGCCGACTATTTATGATACATAGCATATGTTGAGAACGCGGACCTTGAAATCGATGCCAAGTTGCACAGACAGGAGCGACCAGATTGAACAGCCGCCTTGTATCGCCCACCATTGGCTCGCTCGGACTTACCCGGCGCAGAATGACGATACTCACTGTAGCGGCACTGGCCATTGCGGCCTTCTTCCTCTCGCCTGGCTGGGCGAACGCGGCGGGGCAGGTGACGCTGTACGACGGGGCAATCTCTTACACCGGCAACTCGCTTGAGGTTCACGACTCTATACCGAATCTCACCCTGTTTGGCTTCAACGACAGCGCAACGTCCATAAGGGTTTCCACCGGAGAGGTGGTATCGCTCTACGAGCACCCGAACTTCGACGGACGGTGCGTCAGCGTTCGAAACGACGTCGTGGACCTTGCCCTCACCAACGTGGGCAGGGCGCAGGCTTCTTCGCTCCGGCTGGGCTCAGACTGTTTTAGCGAGAGCAGCAGCGCACCGTATGTTCGCCTCTACAGCGAATCCAATCTTGGCGGCGCCTCCATCACGGCACGGCACGATATTCCGGGCCTCAGGGATATCGGGTTCAACGACGTGGCGTCCTCCTCGATCTGCAGGATGCGGCGGAGCTCGGGCTCTATTCCGTGGCAGTCTACTCGGACATAGACTTCGGCGGCACCTGCGAGACCTTCACTTCGGGCTTCGTATCGGATAGTCATCTGGCGGTCCCGTTTGGGCGGGTAATGGACCTGGGCATTCGCAACATCGGCCACGACACCATCTCGTCGCTTCGCCTGAACTTCACGTGCTTCGGTCCGGTGCGCTCCGCTCCAGTCATTGGCAACCTGACCGTGATTAGCGGCTCACACTCCGGCATAAAGTGCCCTAACGGCTACACGAAGATGCCCGGAGAGCTTAATGACGGCGCGGGTGCGAGCTCTGCCTGGCTCTACTTGTGCGCGCAGTGCTATCCGCACCAGCCTTCGGTCAGCTACGTTGTGGACCTCGATGCGCTGGTCTACGCCTCTGAGCCCAGTTTCAGCGAACATGTAAACGACTGCGCCGCAGAAGGCGTCGGATACCAGTTGATCAACCAGGACCTGGATGAGGGCGCGGGACTGGGAAGCGACTGGGTCTACTTCTGTTACCAGCGCTCCACGAGCGGGGACCCGGTGCGAGACGTCGGCTTCATCATCGGGCCGAGCCTGGGACTGGACGAGGTACTCTCCTCCTGCGCCTCCTTCTTCCACACCGCGACCCAGAACGTGGACTTCGTCAGTTCAAGTCTGAACACTGGGGCCGGCGACACTCCAATCTGGGGCTGCACCTATGCCCCCACTTCTCAGAACTGGCAGCCTGACTCGCTGGCGCCCCATCTCTTTGCCCCGAGGCCGCACAACCTGTTGGTTACGCCGAGAACGGATGTAGGGGTTGGCCGAGCCACATTCATAGCCTACGCGTATGACAGCGCCGGCCAATCAATCGCCGCCTCATGCACGCCCGGTTTTGGCTCGGGGGCGTCGCAGGGAACGCGTGGCCGACAGTATTCGGCGGACCTCACCGCGGGTACCCAGACCACGGTCACCTGCACGGCAACTTCCAACACACTTACCACGTCGCGGTCATTCAATGTGTTCGTTACTTCGCAGGACGATCTCACGCCCCCCGTCATCACGCCGGTCGTAACGGGTGTGCTGGGCCCTGGCGGGTGGTACCGGTCCAACGTCGCCGTTGCGTGGAACGTCGCAGACCCGCAACACCCGGTGTCGACGCTCGGCTGCGAGGGTGGATCGGTAACCTCGGACACTGCCGGCCAGCCGTTCTCTTGCGAGGCTTCCTCCGGCCCAGGGTTGGCAGGAATATCACCGTTTATGGGAACGGCGCTTACAAGTGCCGGCAGTCTAACAGTTCGGCGCGACACTGTTCCGCCAACCGTCACCGCGGCTGTGGACCGCCCGCCGGACCTTGGACTCTGGTACACGGCGAACGTCACGGTGACGCCAACCGGTTCGGACTCCCTCTCCGGCATTCACTCCTGCACCCCCGAGGTCTTGAGCGCGGACGGGGTTAACCTGTCCGCAGTCGCGTCTTGTTCCGACAACGCCGGCAATTCGGCGTCCGCCACAGTAACAGGGATAAACCTGGACAAGACGGCGCCGGTCGTGACTTTGCAGACGGTTGGGGATACCCGGCGCGAACGGGTGGTTTATCAGCAGCGTAACGGTCTCCCTGTCAGCGACAGACGCCACGTCAGGTGTGGCGTTCCGGTCTATGACCGTTAATGGTGGTGAGCCGACCTCGGGGTCCGTGCTGTTGAATTCCGACGGCGTTTACTCCATTTCGTATTCTGCCACCGACCTGGCAGGCAATACGGTCAGCCACACCGCCTCCGTCAAGATTGATAGGGTAGGGCCATCGGTAACGATGAGCGTAACCCCGCCCGTCAACTCTCGAGGATGGCACACTGCGCCCGTCACAGTGTCAGCCTCCGGCGCCGACGCTGGGTCCGGCTTCACAGTCTGCGACGCCCCGGTGCTTCTGGACCAGGACGGTGTCAACTACTCAGTCTCGCTATCGTGCACGGACGTCGCCGGGAACGTTGCCTTCGCCCAGGTTACCGGCATCGACATCGACACCACATTCCCGGTAACGTCAGTTACTCTTGCCGGTCCTGCGGGCGAGAACGGGTGGTTCACCGGCGCCGTGACGGTGACACTCTCCGCCGCCGACCCAACGTCCGGCATTCTGACAACGGACTACCGCATAGTCGGCTCGGTCTCACAGCCGTACACCGGCCCGTTCACCGTTTCGGCCCAGGGAGCTAATGTCGTAGAGTTCTTCAGCCGCAACGGCGCGGGCATGCTTGAGGCCGCGAAGGCCGTCAGCGTCAACATCGACTCCGTTGCGCCGAACGTAATTGCGCTGCTCCAGCCAGGAGTCAACGTAGGGGGAGAAACGTGGTACGCGTCCCCTCCCAGCGTGACGCTAGCCGCCACAGACGCCGCTTCAGGCGTCCCCGTCGACGGTGTGAGCTTCAGGATCAATGGTGGGGCAGCGGCAACATACCCGGGATCTCTTTCAATCACCTCCGACGGGGTGAACACCCTTGAATTCTGGGCACGCGACCGGGCCGGCAACGAGCACCGTCCCGCTCCTATCGCCGTAAGGGTGGATACCTTGCCGCCGGTCACCAATGCCTTCGTTATTTCCGGGACGCAGGGCCAGCCGGGCTGGTACCGCTCCCAGGTCTTGTTGGCCCTGAATGCTACAGACGCGGGCACAGGTGTGGCGCCGGGCGCCACGATGTTCCGCGTTAACGGCTCCCCGCCGCAGCAGTAATCGGGCGCCATTTCACTGGCACAGACGGGTACTTACTCTGTGGAGTACTGGAGTACGGACCGGATTGGCCACCAGGAGGCCGCCAAGACCATACCGATAAACATAGACCTTGTCGCCCCCTCCGTGTCGGCGACCGTCAACCCTCCCGGGCAGAACGTTGGCGGCGATGTGTGGCACAACGTGTTTTCGACCGTTTCGATAGCCGCCTCGGATGCGCAGTCCGGCATACTTCCCGGCGGCACGGGCCGCAGCATCGACGGCGCGCCATTTGCCGTGTACACAGCCCCGTTCGCCGTGACGGGAGAGGGCGCGCACACGGTGGACTACCGGATCCAGGACCTTGCGGGCAATGTGACAAGCGGAAAGCAGCTAACAGTAAGAGTTGATACGGCGCCGCCCGTTACGTCCGCGTCACTGGCGGGACAGACAGTGAGGCCGGGATGGTACCGCTCCGCGGTGACGGTGACCCTGAGCGCGTCGGATGCCGGCGTCGGCATTGGGCCCGGCGGCACTCTCTACCGTGTCAACGGCTCAGCGCCTCTTGCGTACGCTGGCCCATTCATTCTCCCCGGCAGCGCCACCTACACAGTTGAGTATTGGAGCCTAGATCGGCTGGGCAATTCAGAAGTTCACAAGACTGTCGCAGTTAATGTCGATACGGTCGCTCCGACCATCACATCTGCGGCAAGCCCGGCAGGCGTGGACGTTGGCGGCGGCATATGGCACAACGTCATCCCGACCGTGACGATTACTGCGTCGGACAACCTGTCCGGTATCGTGCCGGCCTTGACCACGCGGAGCATTAACGGCGGCCCGTTCGTGCTATATGCGGGTCCGTTTACGTTGCCGAATGGAGTGCACACGGTGGACTTCCGGACGGAGGACGCCGCGGGTAACGTCGCGGTCGGCGCACAG
>VGZY01000055.1 GCA_016872355.1 SAR202 cluster bacterium
CTTGTGCCGAGAGCCGGCATAATGCCACGAGAATGAACGCCTACACGCTGGGCAGAACCAGCGCTGTCGGCCGTTGGCATAGTGCCCGTTCTTCGAGAGCATGTGTGAACATTGCGGACACCGTTTTGGGGGGCCATGGGCACTCCTCAAAAACTTGATGATTTTTCAAAACCATGGTAGCCGCCTTACAAAGCCTTTGCCAGTCCATAGGATCACACATTTTTTGCAAATATGCCCGAAATGACGACGGTCTTCCCGTCCGAGGCGGGCTTCAAGAAAGAGAAGCCCCACCTGGGCGGGTAGAGCGCCGTGGTCGCAGTTTCAAGACTCAATAGGATTCAAATACGCTGGGAGATAAAGGCAGATGGCTACAGATAAGCTCAAGGTCGGTATGACAGCGGTGGTGGATACGGTCATTACGAAGGACCTCTCCACCAATCGCATCGGCAGGCCGGGCGCGGAGGTGCTTTCCACGCCGTCGCTCCTCAAGCTCATGGAGCTGGCGAGCATGCAGGCTACCGACTCGCAGATACCGGACACGCACACGAGCGTGGGGTACGCCGTGGACGAGATGCGGCACCTGGCGCCGGCTGCAATGGGCGCGACGGTTACCGTGAAGGCCGTGGTGACGGCGATAGACAAGAACAAGATCAGCTACACAATTGAGGCGCACGAGGGCGGGAAGCTGATCGGCAAGGCGCTGCACAAGCGGGCGATCATTCCGAAGGACCCGCCGAAGTAGGAGGTGGAGGACAGTCATGAACTCGGTCACGCTAGATCTGACAGACGAACAGACGAAGAGGTTGCACAAGTTGGCAGCCAGGCTTGGTGTGACGATGCAAGAACTTGTCCGCATAAGCCTGTTCGAGTTATTGAATGCCCCGGAAACCGATTTCGAAGCCGCGGCGGATCACGTTATCAGCAAGAACTCTGAACTCTACCGCCGCCTGGCGTGAATGCGATACCTTAGCCTCTACGAGGTCATTCAGATTCACCAGAAGGTCGTGTCGACCACTGGCGGAGGCGCGGGCATCAGAGACATCGGTCTCCTGGAGAGTGCCGTCTCACAACCGCGACTCACGTTTGCAGGCGCGGACCTGTATCCAACCGTTGCCGACAAGGCGGCGGCATTGTGTTTCTCGATTGTGATGGGCCATCCTTTTGTGGACGGGAACAAGAGGACTGGCCATGCGGCAATGGAGACATTCCTGATCCGAATGGCATTGAGGTACTGGCCTCGGTGTCGGAGCAGGAGGATACGATGCTTCGGCTGGCGGCAGGCGACATGACGCGAGAAGGGTTCGGAAGTTGGGTGGAAACCCACACCAAAGCATCGGGCAGCGATAACAAGTCCGCATTGTTGACTAATCGAAGGTTTGTTATACTTAGCCCGATTGCAAGGTCGCGATACCGGAACTACGGATTTCGTCGTCTGTGTCATGGGCTCGCGTCCATTTCTAGAATGAACAAAATCCGCTTCGGCGGGCTGCACTCAGTTGCAGGAAAGGAGTCACAGCTTTGAAGTGGATTGATTACGCCAGTCCTCACACAGTGAAAGAGGCGGTAACGCTGCTGGCCGAGAAGGGCGATGCGGCCCGGGCCATGGCAGGCGGCACCGACCTCATCGTTGAGATGCGCGTCGGCCGCCGGACGCCCGCCCTGGTCGTCGATATCAAGGGCATCCCCGAGCTTAACGAGATCACGTACACGACGGAGGACGGCCTGACGCTCGGCGCAGCCGTTCCCTGTTACAAGATCTACAACAACAAGGCCGTCATCAAGAACTACCCCGGGCTTGTCGATGCTGCCTCCATTATCGGCGGCACGCAGATCCAGGGCAGGGCGTCGATCGGCGGCAACCTCTGTAACGCTGCCCCGAGCGGCGACGCCATACCGGCGCTTATCGCGCTCGGCGCAAAGGCGAAGATCGCCGGCGTCAACGGCACTCGCATCGTGAACGTGGAAGACTTCTGCCTCGCCCCCAGGCAGACGGTCGTCAAGCCCGGCGAGCTGCTCGTCTCTCTTAGCATCCCCGCCCCGAAGGCCAACACCGGCGCGCGCTACATTCGCTTCATCCCCCGCAACGAGATGGACATCGCGGTTGTCGGCGTGGGCGTATCCGTGGAGCTGAACGGCAGCACCTTCAAGTCCGCCCGCGTATCGCTGGCCTCGGTCGCCCCGAAGCCCCTGTTCGTCAAGGAGGCGGGCGACGCCCTTGCCGGCAAGCCGATCAGCGAAGCGAGCATCGAGAAGGCAGCCGAGCTTGCAGCGGCCGCCGCCAAGCCCATTTCAGACATGCGCGGAACGGCAGAGTACCGCAAGCACCTGTGCGCCGTGCTTACAAGGCGCGCTCTTAACGCTGCTATCGAAAGGACCCGTGGAGGTACCGTTAATGCCCACTAAGACATACGTACAGACGACGATCAACGGCGAGCAGGTGGAATTTCTCTGCGAGCCCCGACAGAGCCTGCTCGAATGCCTCCGGGACATTTTGCACCTGACCGGCACGAAGGAGGGCTGCAACGACGGCAACTGCGGCGCCTGTACCGTGAACATGGACGGCCGCATCGTGTGCTCCTGCCTGGTGCTTGGCGTCGAGGCCAACGGCAAGGAGATAGGCACGATCGAAGGCGTGGCGACGCCGAAGGGCCTGCACCCGCTGCAGCTGGCGTTCCTCGAGGGCGCGGCGCTCCAGTGCGGCATCTGCACCCCGGGATTCATCGTCGCCTCCAAGGCGCTTCTTGAGCAGAACCCCAGGCCCACCGAGCAGGAGATCCGCTTCTGGCTCGCGAACAACCTCTGCCGCTGCACCGGGTACGACAAGATCGTGAGGGCGGTGATGGACGCCGCAAACAGGATGGAGGCAGCCAAGAGATGACATCTACCTACGAGCGCAACGTGGTCCTATCTTCGAAGACATTCGACGTGGTCGGGACCCGGCCGGTGCGCCACGACGGCCACGAGAAGGTTACCGGCGCGGCGAAGTACGGCGCGGACCTTTACCCGACGGGCGTCCTGTTCGGGAAGGTGCTGCGCAGCCCGCACGCTCACGCGAAGATCAAGTCTATCGATACCAGCGCGGCCGAGAAGCATCCCGGCGTGCTGGCGGTGGTAACGGCGAAGGACTTCCCCATCAAGGGGGGAGACCAGGTCATAAAGGTGGGCGAGGGCACGGCGAATATCAAGTACCTGCAGGACGCCGTGATGGCAACGGACAAGGCACTGTTCAAGGGGCACCCGATCGCAGGCGTGGCCGCAGTGAACGTTCACGTCGCTGAGGAGGCACTCGCGCTGATCAAGGTCGACTACGAGGTGCTTCCGTCGGTTCTCACCGCAGTGGACGCGATGAAGCCTGGTGCGCCGATCATTCATCCTCAGTTAAGGACCGACGCTCTGGGGGATACCAAGAAAGACAACCCCACAAACATTGATGGCCATGTCCTCCACAAAATGGGCGATGCGGACGCTGGCTTCAAGAGGGCCGACGTCGTTGTTGAGCGGGAGTTCAACACAGCGACGGTACACCAGGGCTATATCGAGCCCCACAATACGACGGTGAACTGGGGCCGAGACGGACGCGTCTATGTGTGGCAGAGCACTCAGGGCCCGTTCGATATACGCGACGCGACCGCCAAGATCCTTGGCCTTTCTGACTCGATGGTCAAGCTGACGCCTCTTGAGATCGGCGGAGGCTTCGGAGGGAAGTTCTCGCCTTACGGCACGCCGGTGGCGGCGCTGCTGTCCAAGAAGACCGGCAGGCCGGTAAAGATCATCATGACGCGTCAGGAAGACCTGGAGGCCACGGGACCCACACCAGGGTCCTACATCAAGGTCAAGATCGGCGCTACCAAGGAAGGCAAGATCACTGCGGCGACCGCATACATGGCCTACGAGTCCGGCGCATACCCTGAATCTTTTGTCGGCCTCGGCGCGATGGCCATCTTCGCGCCATACGACATCGCAAATGTCACCATCGAAGGCTTCGGCGCAATCTGCAACAAGCCATCGACGGCGGCCTACAGGGCGCCGGGCGCGACGAACGCGGAGTTCGCCTCCGAGACGGTCATCGACGAGATCGCACGCAAGTTGAAGGTAGATCCCATCGACTTCCGCCTGCTGAATGCCGCCAAGGAAGGCACACGCCGCGCGGACGGCCCGGTCTACCCGAAGATCGGCTGCGTGGAAGTGCTGGAGGCGATGAAGAACCACCCGCACTACAAGGCGCCGCTAAAGGGGAAGAACATTGGACGCGGCGTTGCTGTAGGCTGGTGGATCAACGCAGGTCTGCAGTCCGCCTGCACGATAACTGTTAACCCGGATGGCACCTGCGGCCTGGTCGAGGGCTCCCCGGACATCGGCGGCAGCCGCACGGCGATCTCCATGCAGGCCGCAGAGGCGCTAGGCATTCCCGTAGAGGACATCCGCCCACAGGTTGTCAGCACGGACGAGGTCGGCTTTACCGCCGGGACAGGCGGGAGCCGCGTGACGTTCGCGACCGGCTGGGCGGCCTATGAGGCCGCGCAGGACGTTAAGCGCCAGATGATCACCCGCGCGGCGACGATCTGGGACGTTCCGGCGGAAAGCCTGAAGATGGAAAAGGGCGTCGTTATGTCGAAGATGGACTCCGAGCTCAAGATGACGTTCAAGCATCTAGCCGGAGAGCTCAACGGCACCGGCGGCCCCATCGTCGGCCGCGGCACTGTCGACCCCAAGGGCGTCGGCCCGGCGTTCGCGGGCGACATCGTAGACGTAGAGGTCGACCCTGAGACCGGCAAGACGACCATCAAGCGATTCACCGTCGTCCAGGACGTAGGCAAGGCTATTCACCCCAGCTACGTCGAGGGACAGCTCCAGGGCGGCAGCGTGCAGGGCATCGGTTGGGCGCTCAACGAGGAGTACTTCATGACGCCGGAAGGGCGCATGGCCAACTCCACGCTGCTCGACTACCGCATGCCGACGGCGCTCGACCTGCCGCTGATCGACACGGTCCTGGTCGAAGTGGCAAACCCTGGCCACCCGTTCGGTGTGCGCGGCGTGGGCGAGGTCAACATCGTTCCTCCTCCTGCCGCGATCGCCAACGCCATCAGCCAGGCGGTCGGCGTGCGCATGGAAGTGCTGCCCATGAAGCCGGGCGCTGTCATGGAGGCCATCTGGAAGTCCGGCAAGAACGGCAACGGCGCAAAGCTGGCCTCCGCCGCGAAGGCGGCGACCGCCACGAACGGCAAGAAGACCACGAAGAAGTAGACTTGATTCTGATTGTCGGAACAAGGGAGGGCTCGCCGTTGGAGCCCTCCCTTTCTTTGTTCGGGGCAGCCCAAGTACTGCGGCGCTGGTATTGCCTTAATCGGACCCTCCGAAGCCTACTTCGCTCCCGCCATTGACCTGCTTACGCAATTGAGGGATTCGTGGGCCAAGGGAGCGAGCAAAACCATCCATGCCCGGGAACAAAGTTGCCTCCGTGATATTCATTCGATGTAGGAGCAGAAGGCCTTCATCTCTGGTAAACGGTCGGTCAATTCTGAGGACATACTGGACAACACTTCCACGTAAGAACCATTCATCCAATCCGCGTATGTTCTCTTCGTACGTTGCGGCGGTGTCTCCCGGACAGATGAAGACGCCCTGTTGAAGAGTGAGGCGGTCATTGAACCTGAAGGGGTTGATACTCAACTCCATCTTCACTTGGTTCTCCAGAAGAGCGCTTCTAAAGAAATTGCCATCCCGTTTTTCTTGGTACTTCGAGTACAGCAACGCTATTCCCGGGTGATTGTGTTCCAATTGTCGCACGCACCAATCTGTGTTAAGAGCCCACACAGCAATCCGATCACCCACCTCGGCGTTGGCTAGGGCGAAGTACAGAGCCACGAAAGGTGAATATGTCCAGTCGACATATCTCACCGGGGCACCGTGATGTCGCATCAGAGCAAGCCACTCGTCAAACCGATCCTCAGCGGGAAGGTCAGCGCCATAATGGTACGCGCGTCGCCGGAATTCCCGTATTATGCTCCTCTCAAGTTCCGGTCGATCCTCTGGTGGCACTTTGAAACGTTTGGCTTCACGTTCAAAGGTACTGCTTAGAGCCCGCGTCGCGTCCGTCTCTCCTCGGAACACCCATTTGTCTCTTTTGGGGCCGCCTGCCGGAAACAAGTCCAGCTTTCGCCGAAGCTCCGTGAGCATCGCTCGCCAATTCCGGCAGGTGACGCGCTGAAACTTGCCACTGGTGAGGTGATCATTCCATTCCGTTGACATGGTCTCTTCCTTGGATTGGATGCCTGTTGACCACGAATTGTAAACTACCTGACTCGAATTGCGAAGAGTCCTCCGGTGGCCTGCGGTCAGGCTGCTCCGCGCCCCTGTACCTACGCGCTACCTTGCTGATAGAATTGCAATTGGCGGCATGGACATTGGAGCTGTGCCCCTTGCGGAGGTTCTCCCTTTGTCTTCAACGTACGAAGCTAACAAGGTGCTCGCGACGAAGACTTACGATGTCGTGGGCACGCGGCCGGTAAGGCCGGACGGCGTGGACAAGGTGACCGGGCGCGCCATCTACGGCGCGGACTTCAAGATGGCGGGGATGCTTCACGGGAAGATCCTGCGCAGCCCGCACGCCCACGCGAAGATCAAGTCCATCGATTTCAGCAAGGCGCTGGAGCTCCCGGGCGTCTATGCCGTTGTAACGGCGAAGGACCTGCCCCAGACGCCGGACATGGTGGTGGAGCTGGGCGAGAGCGTGTCGCGCGTAAAATACTCGCGGGACAACGTTTTGGCGGACAAGAAGGCGCTCTACAGGGGCCATGCCGTCGCCGCCGTCGCGGCCGTCAGCCCGCACGTGGCCGAAGAGGCGCTGGCGCTGATCAAGGTCGAGTACGAGCCGCTGCCCGCCGTGCTCACCGCGCCGGAGGGCATGGCGAAGGGGGCGCAGCTCCTGCACGACAACCTCCGCACCACCGAGGTGAACCAGGAAAAGGGTCCTCTGAGCAACGTTGCGGAGCATATCCAGTACAAAATGGGCGACCTCGATAAGGGCTTCGCCCAGGCGGACGTTGTCGTAGAGCGTGAGTTCAACACCGCCACCGTGCACCAGGGCTACATCGAGCCGCAGGTCACTACGGCGCTGTGGAACAACGACGGGCGTATACTCATCTGGACCAGCACCCAGGGCGCGTTTACGGTGCGCGGCGAGATCGCCAAGATCCTCGACGTGCCGGACTCGACGATCCGGGTCACGCCGTTGGAGATCGGCGGCGGCTTCGGCGGCAAGATACCGGCGTACCTGGACCCCGTATGCGCACTCCTGTCGAAGAAGACCGGCCACCCGCTCAAGATCGTCATGACGCGCAAGGAAGTCTTCGAGGGCACCGGCCCCACGCCAGGCTCGTACATGAAGGTCAAGATCGGCGCGACGAAGGACGGCAAGCTCACCGCGGCCCAGGCCTACCTTGCCTACGAGGCGGGCGCGTACCCGGGCTCACCCGTGGGCGCGGGCGCGAAGTGCGTGTTTGCCGCATACGACATCCCGAACGTGACCATCGACGGGTACGACGTGGTCGTCAACAAGCCCAAGACTCAGGCCTACCGCGCGCCGGGCTCCACCAACGTAGCGTTCGCCACGGAGACGATCGTGGACGAGATCGCGCGAAGGCTCAAAATGGACCCCATCGCCCTCCGGCTCCTGAACGCGGCCAAAGAGGGCACGCGCAGGGCGGACGGCGTCGTCTTCCCCCGAATCGGCTGCGTGGAAGTCCTCCAGGCGATGAAGGACCATCCGCATTACAAGACTCCTCTCAAGGGCAAGAACGTGGGTCGGGGCGTCGCAATCGGCTACTGGTTCAATGCAGGCCTGCGCTCCAGTGTCAACCTGGCCGTTAACGTGGACGGCACAATCAACCTGACCGAGGGCTCCACGGACATCGGCGGCTCGCGCGCATCCATTGCCATGCAGGCGGCCGAGGTGCTGGGCCTGCGCATGGAGGACGTGCATCCCACAGTCGTGGACACGGACAACATTGGCCAGACGGACGTCACCGGCGGCAGCCGGACGACCTACGCAACGGGCTGGGCGGCTTACGAGGCCGCGCAGGACGTGAAGCGCCAGATGGTCGCCCGCGCGGCATTCATCTGGGACAGGAAACCGGAGGACGTGACCCTGGACAGGGGCGTGTTCAGGTCCATATCCGACCCTGAGCTGAAGATGACCTTCAAGGAGCTTGCCCACAAGCTCCCGGAGACGGGCGGCCCGATAGTAGGGCGCGGCACCGTGAGCACAGGCGGCGCGGGCGCGGGCGGCGGCTCGTACTGCGGCAACATCGTGGATGTTGAAGTGGACCCGGAGACCGGCAAGACGAAGATACTCCGGTTTACCGTGGTCCAGGATGCCGGCAAGGCGATTCACCCGAGCTACGTGGAAGGCCAGATGCAGGGCGGCAGCGTGCAGGGCATCGGCTGGGCGCTGAACGAGGAGTACTTCATGACGAAGGACGGCGGCATGGCCAACTCCACGCTGCTGGACTATCGCATGCCGACGTCGTACGACCTTCCGATGATCGATACCGTCATCGTGGAGGTGCCGAGCCCGTCGCACCCGTTCGGCGTGCGCGGCGTGGGCGAGGCGAACATCTGCCCGCCGCCAGGCGCTATTGCTAACGCCATCCGCAACGCTACGGGCCTGGACATGGGCAACCTGCCCATGAGCCCGGTGGCCATCACGGAAGCGCTGGCGAAGAACAAGGCATCCGTGAACGGCAGCAGGAACGGAAAGAAGTAGACTTTATCCTTTGCTACCCTGAGCGCCAGCGAAGGGTCTAAAGACCTTGCCTGGGGTAATGACCGGAATGCGCAGGCAGCGCCTTTAGACCCTTCGCTGGCGCTCAGGGTAGCAGAGCAGTTTCGGGCGTGAACATTGTTAACTGTTTATTAGGCCAGGTATCTGACGGACCAGGGACCGTTCGGTCCCATCGTACTCAGGAGCCCATCTTTTTATGCCCCCACCAGTACTCACGCCGCAGTCTGCGGACTTCCCCCAGTGGTACCAGGACGTTCTGAACAAGGCGGAGCTTGCCGATAACGGCCCTGTCAGGGGTACGATGGTCATCCGCCCTTACGGCTACGCCATCTGGGAGCGGATGCAGGCCGCAATCGACGCGCGGATCAAGATTGCCGGCGCGCAGAACCTCTACCTCCCGCTGTTCATCCCGGAGAGCTACCTCCGCAAGGAAGCCGACCACGTGAAGGGCTTCAGCCCGGAGCTCGCCGTGGTGACGCACGCGGGGGGCAAGGAGCTTGAGGAGCCGGTGGTGGTGCGGCCGACCAGCGAGACACTCTTCGGCGAAGTCATGGCTAAATGGGTGCAGGGCTACCGCGACCTCCCGTTGCTCCTGAACCAGTGGGCGAACGTCGTCCGGTGGGAGCTGCGGCCGCGCGTCTTTCTTCGCACGACGGAGTTCCTCTGGCAGGAGGGTCACACCGCCCACGCTACCCGCGAAGACGCCGCCTCCTATGCGCGCATGATCCTTCACAATGTTTACGAGGACTTCTTTGTCAACGTGCTCTCGATACCGCCCATACTTGGGCGCAAAACGAAAAAGGAGAGGTTTGCCGGCGCGATTAACACGATGACCTGCGAAGGCATCATGCGGGACGGCAAGGCGCTGCAGATGGCGACGAGCCACGAGCTCGGCCAGACCTTCTCTAAGGCCTTCGACATCGACTTCACCGACCAGGCCGGCCAGGTGCAGCACGTGTGGACCACCTCGTGGGGCAGCTCCACCCGCATGCTCGGCGCGCTGATCATGGCGCACGGCGACGACAACGGCCTCCGATTGCCACCCCGTATCGCGCCCATCCAGGCCGTGGTGGTGTTGGTGCGCGATGAGCAGGGAGCGGGCGACAAGGCGAGAGAGCTTTCGGAGGAGCTCGAGGCAGCCGGCGTCCGCGTCAAGCTGGATGACTACGTGGACGGCGGCTTCGGCCGTCGCCTGACCAACTGGGAGCTCAAGGGCGTGCCTGTCCGCGTCGAGGTCGGCCCGCGCGACCTCGCGGCAGGCAACGTCACCCTGGTCCGCAGGGACACCGGGGCCAAGTCGCAGGTGAAGCTGGAAGGCGCGGCGCATGCCGTCGCCGCGCTGCTCAATGACGTGCAATCGCAGATGCTTGCCGACGCCCGCGCGGCGCAGCAGAAGCGCATCACAAGCGTGCGCACGGCAGACGAGGCGCGCGAGGCGGCGCAGACGGGCTTTGCGCGACTGGCGTATGCGACGATCGGGGCCGAAGGGGAAGCGGAGCTCAGCAAGGGCGGCATCACAGTGCGCTGCCTGCAGGGGTCGGACGGGGGAGTGGCGGAGAGTGAGGACGCGCAGGGAGTGACTGCAATTATCGCAAGGGCGTACTAGGGGGCAGCTATGGCAATCGTATTCATCCCTTCGCTGATGCGGAGCATCACAGAGGGCAGGGAGACCGTAGAAGTACCCGGGTCCAGTGTCAGGGAGATAATCAACAACCTGGAGAAGATCTACCCGGGAACGAAGGAGCGCCTGGTGGAGGGCCACCGCATGAAGCCCAACATCTCGGTGGCGGTCGACGGCGAAGTGACGCCGCTGGGGATACTTGAGAAGGTCAAGGAAACCAGCGAAGTCCACTTCCTTCCGGCCATTGGTGGGGGGGGGCGCCTAGTCTAACCTGACTATTCGAACGAATCTCCTACGTATTTTTGTACGATTGAACTCGCCGCTCTCCTCCCATAGCATCGAAGAAGACCTTTCGTTGACAATACGACTCCGTTGAGGTCCTTCGATGCCTTCCGAGAATTTGGCTGCCGGTTTCTGCAATCTTCAGCATGGCGATTACATATGCTCATTCGTATCCGGCCCGTCATACCAGGCCGGCGTGCTCGCTCCTTT
Source organism: SAR202 cluster bacterium (assembly GCA_016872355.1). Taxonomy (NCBI): domain Bacteria; kingdom Bacillati; phylum Chloroflexota; class Dehalococcoidia; species SAR202 cluster bacterium. Next base: position 10,896 of record VGZY01000055.1, read on the forward strand.
CATGCGAGAGTCGTTCGCACGAAGCGAGCGGTGCGTTTACATCACTGACGATAACAATTTGCAGCAGGTCTCGCGGTTCCTGTCCTCGTACAGCATAGACGTGGATGAGGAGCAGGAGCTGGGGAACCTGGTGCTGCTCAACAAATGGGAGTCTCGCGAGGGGAGGGACTTCGACGCCGACGTAATGGTCGTCAACGTGCGAAAGGCAATGGAGAGAGCTTCCGAAGGTGGGTCCAGGGGGTTGTGGGTGGCAGTGGAGATGACATGGGTGCTGGAGCCGGCCATCGATGTCGATAAGATCGTCTCCTGGGAAGACATGTGGAACGATCTGATTTCCGGACTGCCTGTCGTCTTGTTTTGCCAGTACAACGTTAAAAGGTTCGATCTGGCCTTGCTGCGCCAGCGCGCCACACACCCGTTCCTGGTATACAACAGCAAGATTGTACATACCTCCGATCACTGGCGTGAGTCCCAGTCAAAGCGCTTCCCGCGGACGCCCGCTGAGGAGGCGGATTTCGGCATGCTGCCCGGCTCAGTATCCTAGCGTATTGCCATTTGCCAATCGCTGTGCTAAACATTGGCTCAGTGCAGAAGGCCATACCTTTCGACAGGAGCCGGCGAATGAAGATAATCGACATTCAGCTCATCAAGATCCACCCGCCGCTCGCAAAGCGCTACGAGAACAAGAAGGTCCAGCTCCAGGGGATAGACCACCGGGTCATTGCCCGCGTGAAGACCGATAACGGCATAGTGGGTTACGGCGATATCCGCACCAAGGCCAACTGGACCCCACTGCCACAGTCGTTCATTGACCGCCTCATTGACCGCAGCCCCTTCGATTTCATGAACAACACCCTCATGCCCGCGCTCGGCGGCGCCATGTACGACGTCATGGGCAAGTACCTTGGCGTGCCGGCGTACAAGCTGATGGGGCAGAAGGTGCGGGACGGCGTTACCGTCGCCGCTTGGTGCACCCAGATGTCCGCGCGCGACTTCGCCGAGCAGGTGAGCAACGCGGCGAATAACGGCTACATGGTCTTCAAGATGCACACTGCGGACCTGTACGACCCGTTCGAGCAAGCGCAGGCCGCGGCGGACGTGGCCCCGCGCGGCTTCAAAGTACACTTCGACTTCAACGGCAGCGACCGATCTCTGGGCACTACGATCTCCGTGGTCGCCGAGCTTGAGAAGAAGCACCCCATCGTGGGTTTCATTGAGGACCCACTCTCCCTCACGGCGCTCGGAGACTGGGTGACCCTGCGGCAGCGAACGACCATCCCACTCATCATGCATGTGTCGCGCCTCGGCGGGATGCAAGAGGCGATGATGGGAGCGGCGGACATCTTCATGCTCGGCGACGGCCACCCGGACTACAGCGTGGGCGACGTTCTGGCACGCGGAACGGCATACAGCCGCGCGAACATTCAGACCGTGATGCAGTTCACCGGCGGCACGCTCACAAAGGCGCTCGCGCTCCACATGGCGGCGGTGCTGCCCAGCGCGACGGGGCACTCGATTAACCTGGATGACCAGTATGAGGACGACGTTACGACGAAGCGCATACCGGTGATGGAGGGCTTCTCCCCGGTCCCGGAGGGGCCCGGCCTGGGCTTCGACGTGGACGAGGCAAAGCTTGCGAAGTTCGCCGCGGCGAAGCCGATACCTATGCCCAGACACGTAACTGTTGTCCACCTGCCGGGCGGGCGCAAGGTGTACAACGCCTACCACAGGCCGACGATGCGGCAAATCGCGGGCAGGGAAGAGGGGACGGTGCGCGGCATCGACTACACGATATGGGAGGACGACGGCACCGCGGAGTTCAAGCGAGTCTATGAGAAGCTGCGGACAGTGGGGCGATTCATTGAGTAGCCACGCTCCGACGTAATCCGCACCCCTTCGGGTGATTTCCTGTAGAATATGCGCGACTAAATACGGAGGAGTTTCTCTTGAGCAAGAAGGTATTCGAAGGCGTGATGGTCCCAACCCTCACGCCGGTGAAAGAGGATGAGACGGTTGCCGTTGTTTCGACGCGCAAATTGGTCCAGTACCTGATCGGCAAGGGTGTGCACGGCTTCTGGGCCGCCGGCACCACCGGCGAGTTTGCCAACCTTTCGGACGAGCAGCGCGTGTTGAGCATAACGACGATAGTTGAAGAGACGCGTGGCCGCGTGCCGGTAATTGCGAACATTTCCGCCGCGAGCACTATGCAGGCGGTCAAGATAGCCAAGATGCTCAAGGGCAGCGGCGTGGACGGCATCGCGGCCACTCCGCCGTACTACTACCCGTCCGGGCAGGACGAGCTTCTTACCCACTATCGCTATATCAAGCAGAATTCCGATGTGCCCCTGTGGGTATACAATATCCCCTCCACGGTCAAGACGACCGTTGAGCCGGCGACGATGGCGACGCTGGCGGCCGAGGGGACGTGCATAGGCACCAAGGACAGCTCCACGGCCGGCGAGGCGCTCGCGCTCCTGAACGTGCTTATCGAAGAAAAGGGTCTGACATTCCACCGGTACCTGGGCTCCACCCACCGCACCGCGACGGCGCGGGCGCTCGGCGGCTGCGGCGTCATACCGGGCCTCGCCAACGTGTATGCGGACTTCTTCGTGAAGGCATGGCAAGCGGGCGAGAAGGGCGACAAGGAGGCGGCGAAGAAGTTCCACGGCCTCCTGGTAAAGGGCGGCAAGCTGCAGGCGATTGCCAAGGGCGGCAGCCCCAACTCCGCCATCATCGGCGGGCAGAAGGCCGCCCTGAAGATGATGGGAGTGATCGATTCCGACTGCGTTACCAGGCCGTTCCGCTCGCTCACCGACGATGAGCGCAAGCAGCTGGCCACCCTGCTGAAAGAGCTGGGGTTGATGTAGCCGATAGTCCCGCATTGACCGCGAATGGAGTAACCACAGGTAGTATATGAGAGCTATAGCCGGGTTCTGCTATGACAAGCGGCGCTTCATCGTTGCCGGGTGGGTGCTTTTGCTGGTGGCCCTGTCCGTGTTTTCAGGGGTCTTCGGCGGCGAATTCAAGACAGACTTCAGTCTGCCTGGCTCCGAGAGCCAGGCGGCGTTCGACCTACTGAAAGAAAAAGGCGCCACCGACCTCAGCGGGTACGCCGGCCAGGTAGTGTTCAAGTCGGAAGGGGGTGTGGACCAGCCGGCCGTGCGCGCGGCGATGGAGGCGTTCTTCGCCGACATCGAGGCCAGCGTGCGCGACACTAGCATCGCCAGCCCTTACCAGCCTGAGCATGCTTACCAGGTCTCCCCCGACCGGAAGATCGCCTACGCGCAGATCAACTTCTCCGAGCGCAAGCAGGAGGAGTACCTGGCGAACGGGATCACCATCAAGGATATCTGGCGGGATATCTCCGTCCCCGGCCTTCAGGTGGAGCTCGGCGGGGACATCTTTGCGGACGTTCCGAACTTTTCCAGCGAAGGGCTCGGCATCATCGCCGCAGTCATCATCATGCTCATCGCCTTCGGCTCGCTCCTGGCGATGGGTCTGCCGCTGGTGACCGCGCTGGTTGGCATTGGGTGCGGCATGGCGATCGTCGCGCTGCTGACACGCTTCCTGTCCATGCCCAACTTCATGAGCCAGGTCGCGATTATGATCGGCATCGGCGTGGGTATAGACTACGCACTGATGATCGTGACGCGGTACCGCGCGGAGCTGCACGGCGGCAAGGACCCGCGCGCGGCCACCATCACAGCGCTTGATACGTCAGGGCGCGCGGTCATATTCGCTGGAACGACCGTTGTCATCTCCCTGGTGGGGATCTTCATGATGCGGCTCGCGGCGATGCAGGGCATGGCCGGCGGCGCGGTCTCCGCCGTGCTCATGACCATGCTTGCCTCAGTAACGCTGCTTCCGGCGCTGCTCGGATTCGTGGGGAAGCACATCGACAGGCTTGCGCTACCCAGCCGCCACAAGGGCAGGGAGCACGGCGATAAGCGGACCTTCTGGTACCGGTGGAGCCGCGTTATACAGGCGCACCCGTGGCCATCGCTGGTCATCAGCCTGGGTCTGCTGCTGGTGCTGGCAATGCCTGCGTTCTCGGTGAGGCTTGGGTTCTCCGATCCCGGCAACCGGCAGGATACGGACACCACCCGCAGGGCGTACGACATGCTCACGGTCGGCTTCGGCCCGGGGTTCAACTCGCCAATCATCGTTATAACGCAGGGGCCCGGCGGTCAACCGCCGGACATGGCCGCGGCCGGGACGCTTGGCGAGGCGCTGCGAGGCGCTGAAGGCGTGCAGTCCGTTGCGGGACCGATTCCAATTGCCAACGGCGAGCTGGCGCTGTTTACCCTGTTTCCCCTGACCTCCCCTCAGGATAAGGGAACGGCAGACCTGGTTCACCGCCTGCGAGACGTGACGATACCGGCCGCAACAGCGGGCAACGGCCTCCGTGCGCTGACAAGCGGCGGCCCCCGGCGACTGTGGACTTTTCCGATTACAACAGCGAGCACCTGCCGCTGTTCATTGGGGCCGTGCTGCTGCTGTCATTCATCCTTCTTGTGGTTGTCTTCCACAGCGTAGTGGTGCCGCTGAAGGCCGTCATCATGAACCTGATCTCAATCGGTGCCGCATTCGGCGTGATGGTTGCGATCTTCCAGTGGGGCTACGTCGACAGTGTCTTCGGGCTCGGCAAGGAAGGGCCGATCGACGCGTGGGTGCCGATGATGATGTTCGCGATCGTCTTCGGCCTGTCCATGGACTACGAGGTCTTCCTGCTCGCCCGCGTACGCGAGGAGTACGACCGGACAGGCGACAACAGCAGGGCAGTGGCGGACGGGCTGACGGCGACGGGGCGAGTCATTTCCGCGGCGGCGCTGATCATGGTCTGCGTCTTCGGCGCGTTTGTGCTGGTGCCCGAGCGCGCGCTCAAGCTGATCGGCTTCGGGCTTGCAATTGCCGTGTTCATCGATGCGACAGTGGTGCGTTTGGTGCTGGTGCCGTCTGTTATGGAACTTATGGGCAAGGCGAACTGGTGGGCGCCCTCATGGTTGGCCCGTATTCTGCCGCGTATACGCGTGGAGAGTGGGCCGGAGGCGGCGCCGGCTCGCGCGCCGGGCGGGGATTGAAGGGCTGATAGACGCAACGGGCTGGAATTGATAAGATGGTTAACTGGCGGATAGTGTATTACACCGACGTTTCCACGCTTTGGAGGGACGGTCGAAGTCTCCGTTTCGCCCACACTCTGGAGGGGTGACAATGCCGGCAACCGAGCAGTATAGCTTCAAGAAGTTTTCCAGCAACTCATTCTACTCACAGCAGAATGCCCACCTGGTCGCAATGGCGGGTCTGGGCTCCGGCCAGCGCATCGTGGACCTGGCGTGCGGCACCGGCGGCGTGACGCGCCTGATTGCGGACACACTGAGGGACGCGCGAAACTCGGTCATCATCGGCATAGACCACTCCTCTGCCGCGCTCAAGCAGGCGATGGAGGACCTGAAAGACGTTCGGAACTCAGCAGTCCAGTTTGTCCAGAGCCAGGTTGAGAACCTTTCTATCGCCGTCAAGGACTCTGTGGATGCGGTGATCTTCTGCAACGCCATCCACTACATCCCGGAGAAGGACGCCCTGTTGACCGAGATTAGCAAGACGCTGAAGCCGGGCGGCAAACTGGCGTTCAACACCACGTTCTTCGAAGGCGCCCATCCGCCGGAGACCCATGTTTACTACCGGAAATGGATGCTGAAGGCGACGCGGTTCCTCAAGCAGGAATACGGGCTTATGCCGTCAAAGTCGGACAAGGTCCAGGCGCGCCGCCAGCTAACTCCTGCGGAGTACGAGCAGCTATTGAACCAGCACGGCTTCAAGATAGCCAAACAGGAGATACAAACGGTCCAGTTCACGCTGGAAGGTTTCCAGGACATCAGCTCCTTCCAGGACTTCATCGAGGGCACTATGCCAGGCGTGCCGATGGACAAGGCGAGCGTGGCGCTCAAAGAAGGCGCGGCGCAGGCATTCCAGGAGATTGGAGTTGAGTACATCCCCAGGAACTGGCTGGACATCGTGGCGGTGAGGGCGTAAGAGGGTGACGGGCAGAGGGTAAAGGGTAACGTGAAGAATGAGAGAGGGCGTCCCGACGCAACGGGACGCCCTCTCTGCTTTTCAGGCTATTTCAGATTCCACACTTCCGCGGCGGTGCCGCCGAGGAGGCGGTCCTTTTCCGCCTTGGACAACCAGTCGATTCCCTCGCGGATGATGCGCAGCTCCTGGTCCAGCGTGGGCCAGTTGTGCTTGATGCGATGCTTGCCGGGGTAACCCGTGCCCCACATGAGCCGGTTGATCCCGTATGCGTTATGAAGCTTCCGGATGATCCCCTGGATATCAGTGTACGGGTAGTCCATTTTTGACTGCGGCTTCAGGTCGGAAATCTTCACGTAGACGTTCGGGTGCTTCGCAAGGTCTATGATGGGCTGGTGCGACGTGAAGTGCGGGTATTCCTTAGTGTCCGGGTACGCCATGTGGTCGAGGACGATCTTGACCGACGGGTACTTCTTCGCCACCGCGGCCACCTGCGGCGCGTGCTCGACATTCAGCTGCACCTGGATGACCGCGCCCAGCTTGACGAAGGTCTTCCACATAGCTTCGTTCTGGGGTAGCGTCAGGATAGGCTCCTTGTAGTAGCAGGGGTGAAGACGGAACCCCACGCAGCCGCGGTCCTGCATCCAGTAGCGCGATATCTCCGCGTTGCCCTTGTCCATAGGGTCCACCATGCCCATAGTGACGAAGCGCTTTGGGTACTTCTTCGCCGAATCGGCCAGGTAGCCGTTGTCCCAGGTGGACCAGCTTGTCTGCACCAACACGGACATGTTCACTCCATTCTGGTCCATATCTGCGATCAGCTCTTCCGCAGTCGCGGGCTCAGTGGGCAGCTTCTTGAACGTGGGGGCCGTGGGGCCGATAGGCGCTATCGGCGGCATCTCCCAGATGTGCACATGTGTATCGACGATCATTCAGGGTACCTCCGGATTCGATAACGGCAGGGTACGCAGGTTGGGCAAAATCTTCAAGTGGTTGCGTATTGATTGCCCGGCTACTCGCGAGTAGGCTTTAGTACACGGGTTGTCGCATGGGGACATTGTCAACTTTTCGGAGGAGCTATGGACCTGAGGGCCACGTTCGCTGGAATGCCGAAGGGGCGGATCGTGACGATTGCCGGCGTGCCGTACAGGACGGGGGTGCCCGCAAAGGAGGCGAACGTTGGATGGCCGATAGGAGTGGCGCGGAGGCCGGACGGCGACATGATGGTCGTCGATTGGCACTGCAACCGCCTGTGGCGCGTGGATAGCCAGGGCATCCTGCATGCCTTTGCCGGGGACGGCAAACCCGGGAACTCAGGGGACGGCGGGCCGGCGCTAACGGCGCGGTTCCGCGGGACGCACAGCATCTCTTTCGACAGGCACGGCAACGTTTTCACCGCGGACCTGGCTAACAGCACGATTCGCAAGATAGACGCTCTGACGGGCGTTGTGTCCCGCGTGGCGGGATCAGGCCGCAGGGGGCGCGGAGGAGACGGCGGGCCCGCGCTGGAGGCGGAGCTCGACGTGGCTTGCGGCGTCGCCGTGGATGCTGACGATAACGTCTACATCTCCGGGGAATGGTCCAACAACATCCGGAAGGTGGATGCCAAGACCGGCGTCATAGACCTGTTCGCAGGCAACGTGGCGCGGAACTATGCCGTGGACGCGGAGGGCAAGATGCCGTCCACCGGCGTGGGCCTGGAGGACTGGGGTGCGATATGGCTGGGCGGGTACCATGGGGACGGCGGCCCCGCGAAGGGCGCGGGCTTCCTGCACCCTGAGCACCTGGCGTTCGATTCGAAGGGCGACATGTACGTCTGTGACAACTCCAACAACCGCGTGCGAAAGATCGACATGACGACGGGTATCATCACCACCGTCATAGGGACGGGGAAGCCGACGTCGGCCGGCGACGGTGGGCCTGCCACACAGGCGGGCACGCTGATGCCGGACGCAATCTGCCTGGACGCGCACGACAACCTGTACCTGGGCGAGAAGTACGGCTATCGGGTGCGAAAAGTGGATGCGAAGACTGGAATAGTGACGACGCTCGTCGGCAACGGCGTGCCGGGATGGGGTGAGGAGGCCATTCTCGCCTCGAAGGCAACTGTGAACTCTGTTGAGGCAGGCATCTATGCCGACCCGAACGGCGATGTCTACTGGAGCGATTGCTCCAGGAGGGTGCGCAAGTACGAAGCCAGGACGGGACTTGTCACGACGTTTCTTGGAGGGACCAGCATCCACGACGGCGAGGTCGCGACGAATGGCTTCCTGTGCGCGCCGAAGGGCATCGCGGTTGGGCCGGATGGTCAGATCTACTTCGCGGACATGTTCAACCAGCGGGTGCGCGGGATAGACCCCGCAACCGGCATAATCCGGACCGTTGCCGGAAACGGCGCCCGGGCGTACGGCGGAGACGACGGCCCGGCGACCGAGGCCTACCTGAGCAACCCGACGGATGTTTCAGTGGACTCGAAGGGGAGGTTAGTCATAGCTGACTCGCGCCACGGCCTCGTAAGGATGGTCGACGAGGGCGGGATCATGCGTGGAGTGGCAGGCACCGGCTTCCAGTGGGACAAGGGCGACGGCGGCCCCGCGCGGAGCGCCAATATGCTTTCCGTAAGCGCGGTGGCGCACGGCCCGAACGACGACATTTATCTGTGTGACGGGACGAGCGGCCGAGTCCGGCGGATAGACGCGAGGACCGGGACCATCGACACCGTGGCAGGCACGGGCCGGCCCGGCTACTCCGGGGACGGCGGCCCGGCAAGGAGCGCGCAAATCGGCTGGGTGAGCGCCATTCGGTTTGACGGCGCTGGGAACATGTATCTTGCGGATACTTCAAACCATGCAGTTCGGAAAGTGGATGCCGGCGGGGTAATCAGCACGGTCATCGGCGCCGGCCACGCCGGCTTCTCGCCGGACGGGACCAGGGCATCCGAGGCCCTGCTGAACTCGCCGTCCGGCCTCGCGGTGACAAAGCAAGGGACGATGTATGTGTCGGACACACGCAACAACCGTGTGCGGAAGGTTGGCCCGGATGGTCGGATCGTCACCGTGGCCGGAACGGGCGAGCCAGGCGATTCCGGCGACGGCGATGACGCGGCGAGGGCGGAGCTGATGGAGCCGCACGGGCTATGCCTGTACGGCGACGATGTTCTCCTCGTCAGCGACTACTTCAACAGCAGGGTGCGTGCCGTCCGGCTTTGAGACTGTCAATGCTCAATGACTTTGTCAGTCTTACTGCTCAGTGATTTTGTCAGTACGACTGGTTTTGGTTGAATCAGTCTCGATCTCCAAGGGTGATCTGGACCCGGCTTTCGATCCTTGGGCGTGGAGA
>VGZY01000056.1 GCA_016872355.1 SAR202 cluster bacterium
ACAGGAGCGGCTGGACGGGCGCATCGTGGTCATGCACAAGGGGCGTGAGCTGGCCAGCACGGTTGCTCCCCTGAGACCCGCAGTCCTGCGAGCAAGGCGAAGAAAAGCTCAGGCGGGCAAGCGAGGAGAGGGGCGTGCTGGAGACGGACCCGTCTCCAGCACGCCCAGCTCCACGCCCAAGGATCGAAAGCCGGCTCCAGATCACCCTTGGAGATCGAGACTGATTCAACCAAAACCAGTCGTACTGACAAAATCCCTGAGCAGTAAGACTGACAAAGTCATTGAGCATTGACATCAGGCGGGGGCGAGGAAGGGCCTACCAGATGCACTCAACGAGGCCGGAGGAGCGGATGATGGGGTCTCGGGTGATAAGCTTTGCATCGAGCGAAAGGGCGGTTGCCACAATAATTCTGTCATGGAGCTCAAGCTGAGCAAGGTCACCCATTCTTCGAAGGACACCCATGCTCAAGGGAGCAAATTCGAAGTTTGTCTCGTTTTCAACTCTGCGTATCAGCCTGTACGGGTCGATCCTCGTCTTGCCCTTTTCAAAAACGACTATAAACTCCGCCAATACAATCGTTGGGACAATTCCAGTCGCTTCACCATTGTCAATACTGTGAAGGATAGACTTTGGAGAACCCGGCAGTTTCCTGCTCTCTTCCAAGTACCAGATCAACGTATGGGTATCGATAACGACCTTAAGACCCGGATTCATACTTTTCAATCCCACCACTAAGTGAGCGTTTCGCGATCTCTATCTCCTCGTCGGAAACATCGACCCCTTTGAGAATCCCCATCAAACTCTTGCGGCTTTTCTTACGCTCCCCGATCAGTTGTTTCAAGTCGTCGAGTTCCCGCTGAATTTTCTCAATCTGGCGAACGATCAGGACATCCGTGTCCATTGCGAACCTCCGCTAAAACCGCTCCCTGCTTCCCGACATTATAACTCAGACGCCGTCCTCACCCCTCCAGCACCTTCACCCTGTCACCCAGGTGGCGGCCGAGAGCGGCGAGGTAGCCGTCGATTGTGTTGCTTTGCTTGATGACGAACCGCGCGATAAACCGGAAGTACGGGTTGTAGATCTCTCCGTGCTCCGTGATTGTGAGCGCCGTCACCTCTCCGTACGGCTCGATGTCGTAGGTCCAGCTCCCGCCGAAGGATATCTGCCGGTCCGCGATCTTGCGGACGATGCGGCGGCCGGGAACGAGGTCGATGGTCTGGTAGGTGAGCGCCTGGCCGCGGCGGTCGGTCTCGCGCCACATCTCGCACCCGTTCACGTCCCGCAGGCGCTCCACCTTGCGGAGGTCGCGCCTCCACGCAAGCTGCCCCCTGAAGTCCGTTATCGCCGCCCAAACGTCCTCCGGCGGGCGGTTGACAATGGCCCGACGCACGATGCGGTGCTCAACAGCCATCCAGCCGCCCATAAAACCGATCAGCAGCACGATGGTGGTAAAGAGGCTGAACCCGACCAAGAACCAGTAGATCACATCAATCTCCTGAGGCCTTTGAGCGCAGAGAGCGCAGAGTTCAAGACAAAGGATGAATTATGAAGTATGAGTGATGAAGGTCCGATCCGAAGGCCATTGATCCCACTTCATAATTCATACTTCATCCTTCATAATTCTCTAGTCAATTCCCCACACCTTCGACGCGCGCTTCGGGAAGAGGATGTTGAGGAGCAATCGCGACTCGTCCGAGCTCATGATGCAGTCCGGGAAGGCGTATTCAAGGTCCTCCACCGAGCGAAAGCCGAACAGCACCTGCACGAAGGTGTGCTCCGGGAAGAGCGCGTCCCGCTTGCGGGGCCACATGCGGCTGTCGAGCTACTCCGGCGTCCACGGCGAGAGGTCCTTGACCTTGCCCTGCTGGAACGCGAGCTTCACCCCATTACCCACAAAGCTGATGTGCAGATCGCCCGTGTAGCCTGCCAGCACGGACCGCTCCAGGCGGCGCTCCAGCACCGGCCTTATATGGCCCAGGAACGCCGGCACATCCGCCACCCTCATGTACCACGCATAGGGCTTGTGCACCTGCGGCAGGCGCCACTTGTACAGATCGTACACGGGGTGGTCAGTCCCCAGCGTGAAGCCGATGGCGCCGGTGGACTCGCGCTTGTCGCGGGCCGCGTACTCCTCGGCCGTCCTGCTCAGGTAGCGCATGACGCTCGGGGTAACGTCCTGCCACTGCACGCCCTCGTCGAGCTCGTACACGAGCGCGGACGCCGCTGGCCACCACAGCGTAGGCGCGTGCACGAGTATCCCGACCGGCCCTCCGCCCGCCGCCTCTATGACACAGTACTTCAGGTAGCGAGCCGACTTCTCGTGCCTGTGGAAAAGGTCGAAGCGCCACATATCCGGAGTGCGCTTCGCCGAGACCAGGTATCGTCCCATGCCACGGTCGTAGACGCGCACCAGGAACGGGATATCAGCCTCCGCGGCGGGCCGCACGACGTACGGCTCCTTCTCCTCAGCCTTGATGCCGGGGACGTGCCACTTTGAGCCGGAGCGCCCGCCGTAGTGCTCCAGCGCCAGGTCGTAGCCGAACTGCCGGTAGTACCACGGGATGCCGGTGATCGCCTGCACCTGCTCCCCCCGCTCGCGGCTCCACTGGTGGACGGCGTCCATCTGCGCACGCACCAGGCCCCGGCGGCGGTAGTCCGGGTGCGTGCCGACGAGCTCGATGCGACCGACAGTGAACTCGATCTCCTCGTACCGCCACGTCTGGGAGATCAGATTGAGCGTGGACGCGATTGCGCCCGTTTTCGTGTCTACGACAAGGGTAAAATCCTCGGGGCCAAAGCCGGGCATGCGGCCGGACATAAGGTCGCGGGTCCAGTGCGCGAGCAGCTCGTCAGGCCGGTCCTTGCCAGTGTGGACGAAGCGGTTGAACTCGGCGAGGGCGTCCGCATCCGAAGGCGCAGCGCGGCGCATCACCAGCCCGTTGCCGAGGTCCCGAAGCACAACGCCCGCCTGCGTGTGGTCGCTCATGCCTTCGCCCCCAGGCGCATCCTGGACACGATCACCGGTGGTATCCCCCTGTAGTTTTCCCACGCCATCGGCGACCGGTCAGATACCCGGTCATCAAACGCGGGCTCGTACATGCCGTCCAGCACGAAGCCCGCGCGGAAGCATGCATTGAATATAACGCTCAGCGGGCGCTCGAAGTACAGCGTCGGCTCGGGCTGCGAGCGGACCGACAGTCCCTTCGCGACGATCGTGTCCAGGTATCCGGTCACCTTGACAGCCCTGGTTAGCACGATCTCCCCATCCCGCTCCTGCTGCTCGACGACCTTCAGGGCCTGCGTAGAGTTAAAGCTCGGGTGCATCTGCGAGAAGACGAACCGTCCGCCGGGCTTCAACAGCTTCGCCAGTGAGGTTACCAGCGGCGTGATATCCGCGATGTCCATGAACGCCATCGTGCACACCGCGGCGTCGAACCGGCCCGCGACGAAGGCCAGGAGTTCGGCGGCGTTTGTGGCGTCCGCAACGTGGTACTCGATGCGCTTTGCATCCTCGCCCGTCGTGCGCCTTTTCGCAATCTCGATGAGCTTCGAGGAGAAGTCGAACGCGACAACCTGCGCGCCCTTCTCGGCCATGATGCGGGCGAAATGGCCGTTGCCGCAGGCCGCGTCCAACACCGCCTCGCCCGGCCTGAGGCCGAGCAGCGCCTCCTGCGCGGGGTTGATGAGGTACCTCTGGAAGTTGTTTCCCTCGCCCACGGTGCTGTCCCACGCCTCAGCATTGGCATCCCAGGCGCGGCGCGACTCTTCGGTAAGCTCCCGAACGTTGATGGATTGCATGGACAGGAGTGCTCACTTTCTCTAAGGGTACGCGGCATATCGTAGGGGCGCACTGCTGTGCGCCCGTCTTGGTAACAGCGACCGCAATCGTAGGCAGGAAAGCGGGCGCACATCGGTGCGCCCCCACGAAGAATAACCCCACCTCGCATCGCGTCCTTCACGTCCTCGAATTATACCGCCACCAGATTGACGCCTGCTATCGCTCCTCATAGAATTGCGACGTGTTGGGCGGCTTGAATAGACTGGCCTGGTGGCCCTGTTCCTGTAGCCCGCGCGATTCATCGCGCCTGCGCTGCTTACAGTAACCATCGGTGAGCCTGACAGGCGCGATGAATCGCGCGACTACAAAGCTATCGGGAACATTAGTTCTGGTGATAAACTAAGTCTTATGAACGAACGACTCGTATCCGGCAAAGTACATACCGAAGATACAACCGACACCAGCCTCCGCCCACGGACGCTGGATGACTACGTTGGCCAGGATGCCATCAAGGGCAACCTCAAGATTGCCATCACCGCCGCGCGCCAGCGCAATGAGCCCCTTGACCACGTCCTCATGTACGGCCCGCCGGGGCTGGGCAAGACCACCCTCGCTAACATCGTCGCCACCGAGATGGGCGTGCGCATCAAGACCACCTCCGGGCCCGCCATCGAGCGCGCCGGCGATATGGTCTCCATCCTTACGCAGCTCAAAGAGCACGACATCCTGTTCGTGGACGAGATCCACCGCCTCAGCCGCGTCGTGGAAGAGGTGCTCTACCCCGCGATGGAGGACTACTTCGTCTCCTGGGTGATCGACAAGGGGCTGAAGGCGCGCAGCATGAACCTGAGCATCAAGCCCTTTACGCTCATCGGCGCCACCACCCGCTACGGCATGATGAGCGCGCCCCTGCGCGACCGTTTCGGCTCTATCTACCGCCTGGAGTTCTACGACGATAAGGCGATGCACCGCATCGTCACCCGCTCCGCCCGAATCCTGGGCATCGAGGCCGACCCCGAGGGCATCGACGAAATCGCACGCCGCGCCCGTGGCACCCCGCGCGTCGCCAACCGCCTGCTCCGCCGCGTCCGCGACTTCGCGCAGGTGAAGGCAGGCAACGTCATCACCCTTGCGGTCGCGAAGGAGGCGCTCGCGCTCCTTGAGGTGGACGACCTGGGGCTGGACCGCATCGACCATAAGGTGCTCGGCGCGATCATCGAGAAGTTCAACGGCGGGCCGGTCGGCATCGACACCATCGCGGCGTCGATCAGCGAAGAGGCGGACACGATAGAGGACGTCTACGAGCCGTACCTCCTGCAGCTCGGCTTCCTCGACCGCACCAAGCGCGGCCGTGTGGCCACGAAGCGGGCCTACGAGCACCTGGGCCGCCCGGTGCCCAAGAACCACCCCGGCAGCGAGCAGGCGAGCATGTTTTAGGGGGGCTTATTCATGGCAAAGAGCGCAGAAGTTAACGCCTGGTTCGCAGCGTTCGAGCACCCCCTCAAGGACGCCATGCTCCTGGCGCGCGAGGTCATCCTCGCCGCCGACCCGCGCATTGAAGAGTGCATCAAGTGGAAGACGCCCACATTCACCTTCAAGGGAAACCTGGCGAGCTTCAACCCCCGCAGCAAGTCGCACGTCAGCCTCCTCTTCCACACGGGCGCCCACATCCCCGGAAGCCACCCCCGGCTGGAGGGCGGCGCAGACACCGCCCGCTACATGAAGTTCGCGGACGCAGCGGACGTGAAGGCGCAGAAGGCGGACCTTGAGCGAGTGGTCAGGGCGTGGTGCGACTGGAAGGCGGGGTAGCCTTTCGCATGTGCCGCACCTCCCACCCACGCCCCTCCAGCGCCGCGCCGATTAGCAGCGCGCGGTGGCACTTCGCCGGGTCCTCCTCCGCGCACATGATCGCCGTGACGGACTCGCCGGGGATGCGCTCCAGCTCGGCCAGGCCCTGTCTGAACCACGGGCGTGCGGCGATCTCTTCGTAGCTGGGGCTGCCAGAGACGTCGTAACAGGCCGGGTCGGCCGGTCCGCCGCCGAGCGTGTCCCCCATGTAGACGTACCGCTTGCCGATGGATTCGAGAAGCCCTGGCAGACGCGTCTTGTTGGCAAAAAGTGCAAATCGGCTGACAGAATGTGCCCGCACGTCCACAAGGGTCCGGATGCCGTGCCGTAGCAGCAGCGGGGTAAAGGTGTCCCACGTGTGGTTGCTGTGGCCGATTGTGTAGATGGCTTTGGGCATGGCACAACCTGTTAAGGTGTTCCTTCCGGATATGGTAGGATTTTACTTGGTATGCCGGTTGAGGAGTACAGGAGGAGCGTATGGTGCAAACATATGAAGCCATAATAGATTCGGAAGGCAACATACGCCTGCTGGAGTCTGTTAATTTGCCTATTTCTAGACGCGCCCTGGTGGTTGTTCTTGAAGAAGAGCCGAGTATCCAGGTAAGCGAAACCGCCTTGTTGAGCGAAAAGACCCTGGCAGAGGACTGGAACCGGCCAGAGGAAGACCAAGCTTGGGCGCACCTGCAGCAGGGGAAGTTGTCCTAGTTCCCTTCCCATTCTCCGACCTGTCGCAGTCCAAGCTTCGGCCAGCAGTAGTGATGGCTAATGCCGGTCGTGGCGACCTGATTCTTTGTCAGATCACCAGCAACCCATACGGCGATTCCACCGCGATTACGCTTCTTGACCAGGATTTTGAATCGGGCAAACTCCAAGTCGTCAGTTACGCGCGACCGGGAAAGTTATTCACTGCCTGCAGCACGCTGATAGTCGCCGCCGTCGGGAAACTTCGACGCCCGGTGGCGTCACGAATAACACACGCGACTGTAAAGTTACTGACCGAAGCTCTCCCCTCCAAATAGCTTCCCCCCGCCCTTCACCCTTCACCCCTGTCCCCGTACCCTACACGCCCTTTTTCGACGCCTCCAGCGCGGCGTAGTTCATGTGGTACAGGTGCTCATAGAGCCCGTTGAGCTGCATGAGCTGGTCGTGTGTGCCCTGCTCCTCGATGTGGCCGCGGTTGAGGACGACGATCTTGTCCGCGCCGCGTATGGTTGAGAGGCGGTGTGCGATCACGATGGCCGTTCGGCCGTGCAGCAGGCACTGGAGCGCCCTCTGGATGAGCATCTCGGTGAAGCTGTCTATGTTCGCGGTGGCCTCGTCCAGTATCAGGACGCGCGGGTCTGCGACGATCGCTCGGGCGAAGCTGATGAGCTGCCGCTGGCCCACGCTAAGGTTGGAGCCGCGCTCCTCCAGGTGGGTGTCGTAACCGTCCTCCAGCTTCATAATAAACTCGTGCGCGCCTACGGCCTTCGCCGCCTCAACCATCTGCTCCTCGGTCGCCCCCTCGTGGTTGTACTTGATGTTCTCGCGCACCGTCCCGGAGAACAGGAACGGCTCCTGCAGCACGAGCGCCGTTTGCCGCGCCAACGACCGGCGGGTGACGTCGCGGATGTCGTGGCCGTCCACCAGGATCGCCCCCTGCCCGCGCGGCACGTCGTAGAAGCGCGAGACGAGCGATATCATCGTCGTCTTGCCCGCGCCGGTGGGGCCGACGATCGCGACCGTCTCGCCGGGCTTCACGTGGAGACTGAGGTCGTTGATGACAGTTTGCCCGGGCAGGTAGCCGAACGTCACGTTCTTGAATTCGACCTCGCCCCTGATCGACGGCAGGTCCTCCGCGCCGGGCGCGTCCACCAGGTCCGGCACGGTGTCGAGCGTCTCAAAGATGCGCGCGCCGGAGGCCATCGCCTTCTGGAGCTGCGTGTACTGCATCGTCAGGCTGCGGATGGGGTCGAAGAAGCGCTGGATGTACATGACGAAAGCGACGAGCGCGCCAATCTCGAGCGCGTCGCCCGTGACCTGGCGCGCGCCGAAGTAGAGCACCAGGCCAACGGATACTGCCGTGAGCACGTCCACGATCGGCAGCAGGCCGGCGGAGAGGCGGCTGGCTTCCAGCGTGGCGTCCAGGTTCTCCTTGTTCTTCCCGTCGAAGACCTTGAGGTTTCGCTCCTGCCGGTTCATGCTCTGCACAACGCGCACGCCGGTGATGTTCTCGTTCAGCGCGCCGTTCACTATGGCAATGGACGTGCGGGCGCGGATGAACGACTTCCGCGCAAACGGCTGCCACAGGTACATCACCGCGAGCAGGACGGGCAGCACCACCATAGCGAGGAGCCCCAGCTTCCAGTTGAGGAGCATCATGGCGGCGATGATGAAGACCAGGCTCATCAGGTCGCCCAGGGTGACGACGACGATACCGAGGAACTCCTGGAGCTACCCCACGTCGCCCTGGACGCGGGACATCAGGCGGCCGACCTCTATCTTGTTGAAGAAGTTTAGGGAAAGCCTTTGTAGGTGGCGGAACATCGCGCCGCGCAGGCCGAAGAGCACACCCTGCCCCGCCTTGGCGATGCTGATCTCCATTGCAAAGTTGGAGAGCCAGTTGATGACGGCGTTTCCGAAGAAGGCGGCGATTATCAACGTCAGGCCGGCCTTGTCGTTGTGCTGGATGTAGCCGTCGATCGCCAGCTTGATGATCCATGGAACGGCAACGTTCGTCGCCGCGAAGACGAGCATCGCGCCGAGGGCGACTGCCATGAACATCTTGTAAGGCGCAACGTAAGGAATGAGGCGCGTGACCACGCGGTGGTCGTAGGCCGACCCAAAGACCTCTTCTTCCGTCATCCCTGCGCTTTTGGCGGCGCTGCCGGCGATGTTGTTCATGCCTTGGCCCTCCCCTTCCGGGCCGCGTCAGGCACGTCGAACTCCCTCATCTTCTCTTCCTGCGGCCTGAGCTGCAGGTCGTAGATATCGCGGTACAGGCCGCCCAGCCTTATGAGCTCCTGGTGCGTCCCGCGCTCCACTATCTCGCCGGCCTTGAGCACGAGAAGCTGGTGCGCGCGGTGGACTGTGCTTAACCTGTGGGCGATGACGAATGTCGTCCGTCCGTGCATCACCGCCTCCATGGCAGCGCGTATCTGCTCCTCAGTATGAGCGTCCACGCTGGAGGTGGAGTCGTCAAGAATCAGGACCGGCGGGTCCAGGAGCACCGCGCGGGCGATGGACAGGCGCTGGCGCTGGCCGCCGGAAAGGCTGACGCCCCGCTCTCCGATGACCGTCTCGTAGCCCTTGGGAAGCGTCTCGATGTATTCGTGTAGCTGCGCCACCCTCGCGGCGTTAACAACCTCCTCCATCGTCGCCTCGCCGCGGCCGTACGCAATGTTCTCGCGCATGGAGGTGTTGAACAGGAATACGTCCTTCTGCACCACGCCGATGTTGCGGCGTAGCGATTTCAGCGTTACGTCGCGAATGCTCTGGCCATCTATGGAGATGCGGCCGGAATTGACGTCATAAAAGCGCGGCAAAAGGTTCACAACGGATGTCTTGCCCGATCCGGGCGCGCCTAGCAGCGCCGTTATGCGGCCCGGAGGCGCATCTATGTTGATCTTCTTGAGCACCTGCGGGCCGTTGCCGTAGCTGCAATCCACGTCCTCGAACCGCACGTGGCCCTTCGACCGCGGCACTACGACGGCGTTGGGCTTTCCCTTCACGGGCGACTCGGTATCCAGGATATCGAAGAGCCGTTCGCCGGCAGAAACGGCGCGGGCGAAGTTGCTGACCACCATGCCGAGTTGGCGGACCGGCATGGACATGATCTGCAGGTAGAAGAGCGCCTGCGCCAGCTGGCCCGGCGTCAGGCTGCCTTCGATCACGCGCATGCCGCCGTACCACAGCACAAGGCCGACGACGGTGGTGTACGAGAGCACAAGGACCGTGCCGTTGGCGGCCTGGTACCAGGAGGTCGTCACCATCTCTTTCGCCACGCTGTCGCTCTTTATCTCGAACTTCTTCTCCTCGTAGTCGTCGGACGCGAACGCCTTGACGACCTTCTGGCCGGAGAAGTTCTCCTGCAGGACGGTGTTGAGCTCGGCCATCTTCTTCTGCGCCCGCAGCCATGCGGCGCGCTGCTTTGTGCGCGTCCAGATGGACAGGATAGGCACCACCGGCAGGAAGCTGATGCTCACGAGACCCAGGCGCAAGTCCATCCGGATCATGACAAACGAAACGGAGATGAAGATCAGGATGTAGTACGGCACGCGCACCAGCGCCATGTTTACGAACAGTCGGATCGCCTCCATGTCCACGATGGCGCGGGACATAAGGTTGCCGGTATGCTGCTTGTCGTGAAAAGCAAAGCTGAGGTGCTGGACGTGGTCGTAAAACTTGTTACGGATGTCGTAGACAGTGACCTGCCCCATAGCTTCGCCTAGGTATGTCTGCCCGTAAGCAAAGAGGCCCCGCGCCAGGCCGGCGCCGAGGATGAGAAGCGATATTGTAAGGATGGTCGTATTTGAAACGACGCCGCCGTCCAGCATCGCAGCCACCTTGTCGATGGCCTCGCCGAACAGGCGCGGGAGGATGAGGTGGAACGCCGTGGTGCCGATAAGGCACAGGTACGATAGCGCCATCATCCACTTGTGGCGCACCGTGAACTGGAGTATTCGGAGTAGTATCTTCATTACGTGCCGGGAACGCTGCCCGGTGGGCCCTCAGAATGGCTTGGCAGGCTTCGTCTCACCATGGGGAACGCGGAGCCGCAAAAGTCAATCATACTCCCGCGCGGCCTCTTTTCAAGGCTGAGGCTAATATTTTGCGTCATGCGAAGGGAGCGTCCAAACAGGCGGGGATGCGGGCGGAAAAAGACAGCGGCCCCGCCGGGCGGGGCCGCTGTGCGAAGTGCAGTCCTGGTCAGTACCGGGAGCGCGTGGGCTCGTTCATCAGGAATGGCCAAGCGGGCGGGCTGTCGTTCTCGAGCGCCGCAAGGATGGCGCGGTAGCGGACTTCGCACTTCCACATCTGGGCGATGATGCGCCGTCGCTCCCACTCACCGTAGGACAGGCGGGCGTCGTGGTAGTTGATCCGCCCCTCGCTCTCCACGTAAGTCGCCAGCTCATACGCGGCGGAGTTGCGCGCTCGAATGTACGGCATTTCCGTATGATTGGCGGGAATGTTGATCCCGACGATCACGGCCGATTCGCTAAGGTGGAAGACCATAATTACCGCAGCCTGCTCGGCATCGTCCATGCGGCCCCTGTCGATGAGCTGCGTCATCTCGCTGGACCTGGTGCGGGCCAGGTCAACGTGCGCCTTGGCCTTCTCCACGTCTGACTTGGGCATCCGCATGGAGATATCTTCTCTGGTGGTCTTGACCCAGTACAGGGGGTCTCCGGGCAGGCTGTTGGCCGCCGCGACATTTGCGCCGAAGGCCGTGCCGGTGACCATGACGGCCGCGATAAGGCCGGCGGCGGCGAAGCGCGGTACGCGCGGTGCGCGGGCGGCGAGCCATGCGAAGCGACTCTTCTTGCGGACCCGGCGCTCAGCAGCGGAAGCGTTCAGCCGCGCCAGCCCCCGCGCCTTCGCGTCAGTCCGGTAACGTACGGAAGCGGCCGCGCGCATTGTCCCGCCGGCAACCGTCAGAAGGGGCTCCAGCTCCTCCGCGCACTCAGGGTAAAGGGCAAGGCACTGCGCAACCGAGTGGCCCTGGGCCATTCTGGCAAGGCAGTCCTGGAGGATATCTTCAATTCTGGGTGCGTTCGCTCGGCTATTCGTCATCTACTCATCGGCTCCACTGCGGGACCGCGCCTATATCGTCGGCTGAGGACTCGCTTCTGGTTACTCCCAGCAATGATCTAAGTTTTTTGATTGCGGCGTGCTGCAGCGCCTTGACCGCGTTTTCGTTCTTGCCCAGCGCCTCTGCCGTTTCCATCACTGAGAGGCCCGCCGCAAACCGGAGCGTAATGACCTCCTGCTGCAGCTTCGTCAGGCCGCCCATAGCATCCGCCACTTCCTGGATGGACAGCTTGAAGTCCAGGTTGCTGTCCATATCGGTTGAAATTGCGCCCACCATCCCCGTGACATTGTCCAGAGAGGTGGTCTTCTGGCGGCCCTTCTTTCGATAATGGTCGATTATGAGGTTATGGGCGATCCGGAACAGCCACGACGAGAAGGGGTAACCCTGCCATTTGAAGGAGTCTATCGACTCCAGCATTCGCAGGAATACCTCCTCTGTGAGGTCTTCGGCTTCTACATTGTCGCCGGTCTTGAAGAGGATGTACCTGAAAATCTTGCCGTAGAAGGCTTCGTAAAGGCCCGCGAACGCGGTTGAATCGCCCTTCTGCGCCTTCCTTACCAGCTCCTCGACAGTCTCCGGCGTGAAAGCATCGGCGCGATCCTGCATGATCGCCATCCTCCGGCCGCGCGGCGGCCCACACCTAA
Source organism: SAR202 cluster bacterium (assembly GCA_016872355.1). Classification (NCBI taxonomy): domain Bacteria; kingdom Bacillati; phylum Chloroflexota; class Dehalococcoidia; species SAR202 cluster bacterium. The sequence goes on from VGZY01000056.1 coordinate 12,064, forward strand.
AGAACTAGCACCCGATGCTCGTATTATATAACGCGACGAATGCCTAGAGGGTAGCATTGTGTGGGAACGCGGCATCATCCGCACGGACGGCGGCGGAAGCCTGTGCTAAAATCGGGGGTATGCCCCACTCTCCGCCACAAAATATCCCCCGGGTGATGCCCTTTGCCCTGAGGCCACTGGAGGCCAGGGACATCCACCACTGCGCCTTGATTGAGCGCGAGGCGTTCCCGACCCTGTTTCCTCCCACCTCTTTCTCCCGCGAAATGGAGAACAGGCTGGCGAGCTACTTCGTTGCGTTCTCACTGGGTGGGAGCGCTTCAAAGACCGCCGCGCGCCGTCAGGGGGAGGGGCTAGTCGGCACTCTCTTCCGCTCGGCCCGCAGCGCTATCGGCCGCCGGGATGAGCCGCCCATAACCGACACAGGGGAGTACCTTGTCGGATTCCTTGGTATCTGGCACATGGTGGACGAGGCGCATGTCGTCTCCGTGGGCGTGCGTAACGATTTCCGTGGCCGGGGCATCGGCGAGCTTCTGCTCATCGGCGGGATTGAGCACTCCATCCAGCGCGGCTCCGAAGTGGTGACGCTTGAGGTGAGGAAGTCCAACGTCGTCGCAATCAACCTGTACCAGAAGTACGGCTTCAAGGAGAGGGGCGTGCGCAAGGCCTACTACGCGGACAACCGCGAGGACGCGCTGATCCTGACTACGGACTGCATCCGGACGGCAGCTTACCGGGAGAGCTTTGACAAGGCGGTAAAGGAGCACGAGCAGAGTTGGGGCCGCTCGGAGCGGCGCATCGCGGGCGGTGGTTAGAGGTCTTCCGGCTTGAACGGGGATAGAGACTCATCTTCGGCGGCCATCTCCTCAGCCTCCAGCGAACCCCTGGCCCAATCGATGAGCGCCTTTTCTTCTGCCAGCACGTCCTTCACTCGTATTCTCATCCCGCGAATGCAAGGTCGCCCCCCGCATTGCTTTGGGTTGACCGTAATTCTATTCATTAGAGTGGCCATGAAGCCCTACCGTCAAACCTACCTGGACACCATTTTACCTGAACAGCGTCGACGGGCGCTCGATGGCCTGCTGGAGGCGGCGCATGAAGGTGGCCGCGACAGCGCCGTCTACGACCTGGTGGTCGACGGTCAGGCTCAGCGTCATCATTTCGCGCACGACCACCTCGCCCTTGTGCACCGCCGGCTTGCCCACGGAGCGGCCGACGCCGAGTATCGCGCTCTGGCCGGCGTTGAGCACCGGCGTGAAGCCGTCCACTATTCCCAGCACGCTGATTGTGAACGTCCCGCCCTTCACATCGTCCGGCGTCAGCTTGCCCTCTTTCGCGCGCGTCACCAGCTTCTCGGCCTCGTCCGCGATCTGCAGTATCGCCTTCTTTTCGACGTTGCGCAGCACAGGCACGATCAGCCCGTTTTCGAGCGCGACGGCGATGCCTATGTTGACGGCGTCGAAGTAGGCGATCTGGCCGTCGGCGATCACCGTGTTCAGCTCGGGCGCTTTGGGCAGGGTCTCCGCGCACGCCTTCATCAGCACCTGCGCGAGTGTGACCGTCTTGCCCGCCGTCTGCGAGAACTCGCGGCGCATCTTCTGCGCCTCGGTGACGTCGACCTCCAGGAAGAATGAGAGCTGCGCGGTGGTCGAGAGGCTGGAGCGCATACGGTCGGCGATGCCTTTGCGCATGCCCTGTATGGGCACGACCTTCGACGGCGCAGGGAGCCCCGCGGGCAGCCTGCCGCCGGTTGCCGGCGCGGCGGGCGCAGCAGGAGCAGGCGGCGCCGCGGCCTTCGCCTGGGCCGCCCTGTCCACGTGCGCCTGCACGTCGGCCTCGGTCACCCGGCCGCGCGGGCCGGTGGCCGCGACCTGCGCGATGCTGACGCCGAGCTTCGCGGCCAGCTTGCGCGCCCCGGGGGTGGAGAGGATGGTCGACTCCTCCGCCTCGCCGGACGGCGGCGGCGTGGTCATCGCCGCGTCCGGGGCCAGTGGGCTTGCACCGGCGGCCTCGTAAGCTTCGTGCAAAGCGCCGGGCGGCTTCTCGCCCTCCGCGAGGAGGTATCCGACAACCTCGTCCACGCCGGCCTTGCCGCCTTCGGTGGTAACGATGTGGAGGATGCCGTCTTCAGCCGCCTCCAGGTCATAGCTGAGCTTCTCGGACTCGATCTCCGCGATGGGCTCGCCCTGTTTCACGGTCGCGCCGGAAGGCTTGGCCCACTTTGTGATGGTGCCCTCCGTCATGAAATCGCCCAGCCGGGGCATTACGATTGGGGTGGCCATTGGGGGACCTCCGTCGCGGAGTGAATGAATCTAGGTGACCGACCAAGTTCGACTAACTATGCACAGTTGACGCTATGTCGAAACGAGCACGAATTGCGACCAGTAGCGCTTTGGCATCGCTCTCTTCCAGATCTATGCCAAAGCGCTGCGTCTTTCCGTTGTACTCAAAGGCAATCGATCCGCCAACCAGCCCCATTCGTGCAAAGGAGTAGCTGAGACTCATCGAGGATACACCAAAATTCGAGGCCCTGAGATCTATTATCCCTGAGATCGCAAAGGACCTACTTGGCCCTTTACCGAATATGGACCGTTTTATCACGAGAGCGCGGTCTCGCAGTTGTATCACCTCTCTCCCGACAACTAGCCAGGTCAAGCAGAAAGCGAACCAGGCCCCCGCGATAGCCATGGCACCATACCAGATGAACGCTGTCAGTCCGCTCGGGGTAGTCAGCCCAGACGTAGCCGTCATCACCGCGATGCACAAGTAAATCCCGATGGCCGCAATACACCTCAGGAAGGCACCGGTTCTCTTGGGTGATGAAATGTGTATTTCGGTGCCCGTAATATTGATCCGCTTCCCAATACGTTCCATACGACCAGGCCTGCTTCTATCATAATCGCCCCCTATAGTACCGAGACCAAAAGGGTCCCGGCGACTGCCGGGACCCCACCATTCCCATCTTCCTGCTCGCTGCTACTCCAGCACTTCCTTCGCGGCCTGGATTACCTTGTCCTTGTTGGGCATGTAAACCGCCTCCAGCGGGCGGCTGTACGGCACCGGCGTGTGCGGCGGCGTGACGCGCTTCGGCGGCGCGTCCAGGAAGTCGAAGGCCTGCTCCGCTATCAGCGCGGATATGTCCGTCGCGACGCTGCAGCGGGGGTAGTCCTCGTCCACTATCACCACCTTGCGCGTCTTCTTAACCGATTGCAGTATCGCCTCCTCGTCCATCGGCGAGACCGAAAGGAGGTCGAGGACCTCGACGGAGTAGCCTTCCGCCTCCAGCGCCTGCGCGGCCTGGAGGTTGAGGTACGTGGTGTAGCCAATGCCGATGAGCGTCACGTCTTTGCCCTTGCGCACGATGTTCGCCTTGCCGATGGGGACGGTGTAGGCCTCTTCCGGCACGTGCTGCTCCCACTTGAAGCCGAGAAGCTGGCGGTTGTTGAAGACCATCACGGGATCGTCGTCGCGGATCGCCGAGATCAGCAGCCCCTTCGCGGTGTACGGGTCGGAAGGCACGACGACCTTGAGCCCGGGAAAGTGCGTGAACACGGAGTAGATCGTCTCGGAGTGCTGCGCGGCGGAGTTGGTGCCCGCGCCCATGGAGGTGAGGATGGTCAGTGGGATCTTGAACTTGCCGCCGAACATGTAGTGCATCTTCGCGGCGTTGTTGAATATTTGGTCCGCGCATACGCCGAAGAAGCTAACGTACATGAGCTCCACCACCGGCCGCAGCCCGGTCGCCGCCGCGCCGATACCTGCCCCTATGAATCCCGCCTCAGAAATCGGGGTGTCGCGCACGCGCTCCACGCCGAACTCGCCGATGAGCCCCTTCGTCAGGCGCATCGCGCCGCCCCAGGCGTCCTTGATGCCCTGCGCTTCCCTGCCCGCCCCGCCGGCGACGTCCTCACCCATTACGATGACGGTCGGGTCGCGCCGCATCTCGAGCTTGAGCGCCTCGTTAACGGCCTGGATGAAGGATATCTGGCGGGTCGCCTGTGTTTGGACCATGGGGTTGACTCCTGTTGGGTGGACGTGACCTTACGAAACTGAAGACGGGACGCCTCGACTTGGCATGGGTGGCGCCGGCACTCAGGGCGGGCTTCGGACCATCCCATAACCCCTTCCTGCCTTCGGCGGAATGGTAAAAGAAAAAGAAACGGGGCTTCGCCCCGCACCCCACTGAGGGCTGTCGCCCGCAGACTCCCATCCGAGCCTTCGGCTCGGCCTCAGAACCCCTTCCCTCTCAGGGAAGGGGCAGGGGTTAGGTGGCTGTTGGGCCCTTTCTTGCCTCTACCTTGACGGGAGACCCCGATGCATCGGGGCGATGCCTCATCGGGACGGGTGAGGGTGACGGCTGTTCGTCCGTACCCCGTACCATAACTTCCCCTACCTGTACTTCACGTATACGTCCTCCAGGAGGGCCTCCGGAGGAGGGAACGGGCTTTCGTTTGCGAACTTCGTCGCCTCTGCTACGTCGTCGAGCGCCTTCTGGTCGATGGCGGCCAGGTCCGCGTCGGACGCGTAGCCATTGGTCAGCAGGTACTGCCGGTGGCGGGCGAGGCAGTCCTTCGCCTTGAACTCGGCCTCCTCATCCTGGAGCCTGTAGGCAAGCGGATTGTCTGCGCCGAAGTGGCCCATGTACCGGTAGGTCTGCGCCTCTATCAGCGTGGGACCCTTTCCGGAGCGGGCGCGCTCGACCGCCTGCGCGCCTACCTCATACATTTCGAGGACGTTCTGTCCGTCGCAGACGATACCGGGAATGTCGTACGCCGCGGCGCGGTTGGCGACCGATGCTCCGGCGACGGCGTATTCAAACGGGGTCGCCTGGGCATAGCGGTTGTTCTCGCAGACGAACAGGACGCCCAGCTTCCAGATCGCCGCCAGGTTGATGGCCTCGTGGAAAGTGCCCTGGTTGGATGCGCCGTCGCCGAAGTAGACGACCGCCACCTGGTCCGTACCTCGCACGCGGGCGCTCAGGGCCGCGCCGACGGCGACGGGGATGTTGGAGCCGACGACGCCGTTCGCGCCGAGCATCCCCTTGGTGACGTCCGCTATGTGCATCGTACCGCCCTTGCCCTTGTTGGTGCCGGTGGCCTTACCCAGGAGCTCGGCCATCATCTGCTTGAGGTCGACGCCCTTAGCAATGCAGTGGTGGTGGCTGCGGTGCGTGCCCAGAACGAAGTCGTCGTCGCGCAGGTGGACGGATATGCCCGTCGGTACCGCCTCCTGCCCTATGGAGGAGTGCATTCCGCGCAGCTTGCCGGCGTCGGCCTCGCGCCGCGACTGCTCCTCGAACCTGCGGATGGTGACCATAGTGTCGTACATCCACAGAAGCGTCTTCTTGTCCAGAGACGTGCGTGTCGTAGCCAAGTCCATCCCTCCTGCCGGGGGTGCGGTTGCGTGCATTATAGCAGTGATGAATCTATAATGCCGCTAACTACAAGCACGGCGGCGCAAACGTGAAGCTCATTATCAAGGCGGACAGGATAATCGACGGCCTGGGCAAAAAGCCCATCGAAAAGGCGGCGGTGCTGGTGGAGAACGGGCGCATCAAGGCCGTGGACACGCAGGCAAAGCTCTCTGCGGCGAGCGAAGGCGCTGAGGTCATCAACGCGGCGGGCGGCAGCATAGTGCCCGGCTTCATCGAGGCGCACTCGCACATGCACTGCGCCTCCGGCGCGGACGCGTACGACGTGCTCATGAGCGACGACCACGACACCCTGATCATGCGCTCGGCCAAGGCGGTGCGCGCGGCACTGCTCTCCGGCGTCACGACGATGCGCGACCTGGGGAGCAAGAACGAGGTGGCCCTGCCCATCAAGCGCGCCGTGCAGAAGGGCGTCATGCCGGGACCGCGCCTGCTCGTCGCAGGCACCCCCCTGACGACGACCGCCGGCCACTGCTGGATGTTCGGCACGATTGCCGACACAAAGGAAGAGCTGGTGACCGCGGTCCGGCGGCAGGTGATGCTCGGCGCGGACTGCATCAAGATCATGTCCACCGGCGGCAACTTCACCCCGCGCAGCAACACCAGGCGCGCGCAGTACTCCGCAGAAACGCTTGCCGCGGCGGTGCAAGACGCCGAGCGCCTGGGAGTGCGAGTCTCCGCCCACTGCCACGGCGCGGAGGGTGTGCGTAACTGCGTGGAGGCGGGAGTCCACAACCTCATCCACTGTACATGGCTCTCCGCCGACCCGTCGAAGACGTACGATTACGATGTGCGCGTGGTGGACACAATGGCGAAGAAGGGGCTGTACGTCGATCCCACGATCGCCCTCGGCCCCCGGCGGCAGGAGGTTGACCCGGACGCCGACGTCTTCAAGCACGGCGGCGGCTTCGCGGACATGGACCGCCGGCACGAGATACTGCGGGACATGTGGGACCGCGGCGTGAAGTTCGTCACCGGGCTGGATGCGGGCATGCACATGGGCGACTTCGGCACGCACGCGTACGTTCCGCAGTTCATGGTGGAGAAGATGGGCATATCGCCCATGGACGCCATCGTCAGCAACACGCGCACGACCGCGGAGTGCCTGGGAGTGCTCGGCGAGACCGGCACGCTGCAGCCCGGCAAGTCCGCGGACATTGTCGTCGTGGACGGCGACCCGAGCAAAGACATCACGATGCTGCACCGCGTCTCCACGGTCGTCGGTCAGGGCAGGCTGGTCAAGCGCGAGGGCAAGGCGCTGGTGTGAAGGGGGCGCGCGAGAAAACCGGCATCCGTGGTCCACGCGGCTTCTGGAGGAGTTCGACGACGATGGAAAACTCTCCGCAAGACTCAAACAACTCGTCCCTCAGTGGCGAGGTTAGGATCGACGGTTATACAATCCAGGAGCTGATAGTGAACACCAGGCGGGCCAAGGAAGAGTGGCGTGAGCGACAGAGAGCGCTGCCATTCGAGGAGAAGCTCCGTATCCTGGAAGGCATGATCTGAGACTCGCGGGTCCATCTCAGGAAGCTCGTTAAATAGGACCGCCTCCAGGGCCCGATTTCACTTGACAATCTGTCAAGGGGCAGTGAATCTGTCAGTGTTTAGGGTGCAGTGATTTTGTCAGTACGGTTCGTCTCCATGGGTGGTCTGCAGCCGGCTTACGGGCGGTGGACTTAGCCGGATAGGGACTGAGTCCTCTCGCCCGAGGTTTCGGTTGAATTCCGGTGGGAGACTCCTGCGCTTCGGGTTTTGGCTGCTCACCGAGTGAAGATTGGGGATGAGAAAGGTC